>CBDUAW010000154.1:0-6162 GCA_965365215.1 uncultured Eudoraea sp.
TAACTTGTCAATTCATTAATAGACATTGGACCACGCGCATGAAGCTTTTGTGTTGATATTCCAATCTCAGCTCCTAATCCAAATTGAGCTCCATCTGTAAAGGTTGTTGAGACATTATGATAAACAGCCGCAGCATAAACATTCTTTAAAAAATTGGGTGTTTTAGGCTCCAGGTAAATATTCTGATGATTGGTAAATCCCTCCCCCAGCTTTGCTTTTTTTGTTGCGATCTTTAATCTTTCGTTTATAAAATGCCCTATAATGCCAAGGGCTGCTTCATCTTTGCCACCAACATTGAACCTGAGATCCAGGATAAGGGCTCTGGCATCTTTAAATTGGTCAACTATAGTGTCCATAAGTTTATTGGCCCCGTCAATTTCGTCCTGTCTTTGAAAGGTTCTGTTCTCTGCAATACCCCAATAATAGGGTTGGAGTTCCTCAAAACTTAAATTCTCCGGCATATCGTAATAGGCCAGGAAAAGCATTGCGTTAATCTGCACATATCCTACATTTTCTTTCATCATTCCCCATTTGGCAATGCCCCCATTGTGTTGATTCAGGTCCGCGCAATACAAATCCGTAATCGCAGCCTGCACCTGAGACCCCAATTCAAAGGTGCTGATCTGGGGGTCACTCTCGGCAGTACTGTCATTAGTAAGCTTTCCTCTCTTTATACTTCTGAGCGTGTCCGCCAAATGAGTTGGAGTCTCCAGGCTTACATGCCCATCATTCAGAGAAGACAGGATTTCCTCAAAGGTCTGATAAAGCTCTAATTCACTCGTATTCTTATTTATGGTGGGTCTGTATGTTTTATAAACTTCATCCCAGTCAATTCCCCGGTCCTCAAAATAGCAGTACTGTTCATTGAAGGTATTCCAGAGTACCTCAAAATTGTGAACTGGACTTTTGGCAAGAGCGTTATTAAGCTCACAATCTTCAGGAAGACGGTCTATTCTTACATACTTATAGGTCTTAATATTCTTTCTAATCATCAGGGAATCTGATGTAAACCAATCAATTTTACCCATTTCGTCAATTGAGGTTTTCTCATAGAGATTACAGCCCGCCTTACATACATCGTAAATCTTCACCGTGTCATTGATTATCTGGATGATCTTTCCATACCCAAGCTGTTGCCAGTAGCCATTAGATGACAACTCCAACTCTTGCCTATCGGTTTTACAAGAGCAGATGAAAAGGATTATAGTGGCTGTAAATAGTATTTTTAATAGTTTTTTCATTTCCTGCTTTCTGCAAATTCTTTAAACTGCCTCATCCATTTTTGGCTTTGTTTCCGGAACATTCCCGGAAACAGTCGTGCCATCAGGTTGGGAATTAACCCCTTGAATATTGTGTATTCCACATCGGAAATATACCGGGTTTGGTTCTCAGAGATGCTTTCAAACCTTGTGGTCTGCGTATTGGTCATATGGATATGTTCATATAGCGCCTTTTTTTCATGAGGCAGCGTATTGGAAATGATGGTTTCGATGAGTTCCATTTTCCTTTTTTCCTGCTGATATATTATTCTTGATTTTGACCCAACTGCCCCTGCTGGTCCCTGAAGGATTTCATTTGACTGAAAACCATCCTGCCATTTTGCAAAATGGTTTTCATCTTCCCATAGCTTTACTACCTGGTCTATACCTAAGTCTATATTGATGGTACAGGTATATTTCATATTTTAGATTAGTGAGGCATCCAGGCCTGGATTCATTCTTAAAATTAAGATTCTTACTAATTAAATTAGAGCTTTCCTTTTATGTATGCTGCTGTTAGAACAAATTTATTGCATATATCCTGGATTCCTCTCCCCAGGGATAGTATCCAATATGAGCGGTGCATAGGTATACGTATTCAAATCCTGCGTTTTTGGCATCGGCCTTTGCTTTGTCTATTAATAGGGAGCCATAGGCATTGCCACGATGGTTTTCATCAATGAAAATACCACAAATCCAAGGATATAAATCGCCCCGGCTTATAAAATCGTTGGTAATGAGGCCGGCACTACCTATTATTTGGCCTTCCTTTTCAAGCAAATACCATTGTGGTAGTGCATTTTTTGCATCTATGCTGTGGGTAATGCAATCCTCGTGAATAATTGGCAATACACCTGGCCAGTTTTTTTGAAAATATCCTATGGCTGTGTCTTTGTAGTTTGGATTTTCCCTTACCGATATTATTTTTATTTTTTTGATGTAGTAAATTATTGAATACTAGTATTTATGACGAGGACCAAATGATCTAGGGGGTGGCTAGAAGAAAGATCATGGTATTCAGGACGGTAATGATAGCCCCCTGTTTATAGATATCCTTAGAGGGTAAAAATCCGCTTCCGGCAAAAAGCACGTTAGAACTGGAAGCCTGGGGGGTAACCACGGCAAAATAATTGGTAGCAAAAGAAAGCATAAAGGCCATCAGGGCCGCCGGAACCTGGGCATTAACCGCCACTTGCAAGAAAACCGCGTAGAGTGCCAGCAGTTGAGCGGTCTGGCTCACAAAAAGATAATGGATTGCCACGTATAAAACAGTGAGGAGGATATAGACCGTGACCCAGCTATAGCCACTGATCTGAGTTGCAATCTGAGCCCCCAGGATTTTCATAAAACCCATATCGTTCAAGGCGGTACTCATCATGTATAATATAGCAAACCAAACATAGGTTTCCAGGGCATCTCCTGCACCATTTCTAATATCTTCAAGGGTATATACATTGGCTAAGATCAGGATGGATAGTCCAAGAAAGGCAACAATAGCGAGATTTATATTCAATACCGGGGAAAAGGCCCAGAGTAGGATCATCCCGAAAAATGTAATACCCATAATCCATTCCTGTCTGCTCATAGGACCCATTTTATCCAGGGCCTTCCTGGCCATGTCAGGAGCTTCAGGAGTATATTTTATTTCCGGGGGGAAGAGTTTATACAAAACGAAAGGGATAGCAATCAGGGCTATGATACAGGGTACAGAGGCTACAAAGACCCAATTCCCAAAATTCATATCTACACCAAATTGGGCAGCTATTCCTGCACCCACCGGATTAGCAGCCATCCCCGTAAACCAGAGGGCAGAACTTATGGTGTGTCCGGAGATGGCGGTCATCATCAGATAACTTCCCGTTTTCTTTCTGCTTTCCGGGGTAGGCAAGGATCCGGTATCCAGGGATAAGGCATGAGCAATGGGATAAAGAATCCCAGATCTTGCCGTATTACTTGGGATAGCCGGTCCCAGCAGGGTATCTGTAGCTACGATACAATACCCTAAATTAAGGGTTGATTTCCCAAAACGGCGAATAAGCAGAAAAGCAATTCGTCTTCCCAGGCCCGATTTAATAACGCCTTTTGCCACCAAAAATGCCGCTAAAATTAGCAGGATAAAGCTCTCTGAAAATCCCGAGAAGGCCTTTTCAGGTGGCAGGACTCTTAGAAGTACAACTGCGACCAGGGCAATTATTGAGGCAGTGAAAATAGAGAAGGCTTCAATTAGGACGCCAATGATGGCTGTAATAAAAATGGTAAACAGGTACCAGGAATCAGGGCTTAGATCCCAGGGAATGGGCAGGTGCCAGATAGCAATCCCCAGAATGAAGGTGATAATCCTTTTAATCCAACGACGTTTTTGCTCCTTATTTAATAATTCTTTTGCTGAATGTTGGCTCATGGGTTATTCTATATCCTCGTTTTTATTTTATCCGATCCTGACTTTTAAAGTAGATCCCGTCCTAATTTGCCATTAATCAAAGCGAGCCAGGTTGATTTTTTTGGCTTTCCCTATAACTATGTAGCTTATTTCGGGAGTCTTTTTTTTACCAGTGCTATCTGGCCCATATGACTGGCCGAATGTTCCAAGACGTGGAACCATGCCCAGTGGTTAGTCACGTTCTCATCAATTTTGGAAGCAAACCACTCATCATCCTTAGATTTTAGACCATCGAGTGTTTTTTTTCGGACCTCATCCCAAAGATCCAGGTAGTATTTTATGGGTTTTCCTTTTATTTTTTTCCTTGATTCCTCCCCCAAACCTCCTGCAATGCTCCAGAATGCTGCTTCCTCATCTGTCCAGCTGCGTCCGTCCAAAGTTTCTACCTGATAATAGGCTTCCGTAGCTACTAAGTGCAAAATCATGGCCGCTATACTGTTGGCTTTCTCGTCGAATAAGAAATCGGTTTCTGCCTGGTTAAAATGGCGTACATCATCAGTAATACGATCCTTGAGTTCTTCCAGCATATCTACCATTATTCCAATTTGCGTTGTATACCCTTCTGCAGGGAGAATTTCATACTGGGCATTTAGGATGGAGAGTGAAAAAAAGAAGATTAAAAAGGCAACACTTTTTTTAAGATAAATCATGGTTTTATTTTTTAGATATTATAGTGAAGTGTCTTTATGGGTAGTTAATCAATTTATGGGTGTAATTCAATAAGGAACCTCAATTATTCAAAATACACAGTTTTTTTGGGCTTTGTTTCTCAACTAAGCTAATAAAAATGCCAAGGCTTTTTGTAATGTACCCTTAAAATCTTTTGAGGTGTCAAAATACTGCAGGCCATTCTCTTTACAGGACGCTGCTATTTGTTTGCTATGTGCTATCATATTGTGAACATGATCCAGAATATACTCGTCCGGTTTGTCACTGAGCCAATCATTTGGCTCACCACCATACTCTTTAATATCTTTGAATTTGCTTTCCGGATTAATATCAGTATATCCCAAAAAGCATATTTTTAGCTTATCAGGGAATTTATCCCTTAATTCCACTATTAATTCGGGAAGTAGTGCCTCTCCTTCAATAACACAATCCTCTTCAACATGGATCATACTTTCCATCATGGCCCTCAAAAAACCCCAGGCTCTTCGGGCAATCTCATCAGGGAATAATTTGTCGTGTATGCCATATTCAGGGATCCCGTTTGTAAAACCCATTACAAGCCAATCGAGCGACAGAAATGACAATCCCTTTTTTGACAACAACTTTTTGGCCATAAGGGTCTTCCCTGCTCTCGATGATCCACTAATTACGTACAACATATCATCCTTTCTTTTTCCTGCCGTATTATTAAAGATTTTTATTTCCGGGGTTTCCCGTTGAATTTATTATTTGGGCAGGCGACTTTTGATAAATTTGATCTGCCCGTTGTGGTTCGACTCATGCTCGCAGACGTGGAACCACTTAGCATAATTATTGGTTTCACCTAGTATTCCCCGTTTTATAGGAAAAAAGGGTTCTGATTCCATTAACCAATTGTCATCCCGTTCCCTGAATTTTTCTATGGATTCACTTCTGACATCCTCCAGTTTTTCCAAATAAAATGAAATGTCATTGCCTTTAATATTTTCACGTGCATTTTTACCAAGAGACATAGGAAGGTCCCACTCGTCTTTAATTTCTTGTTTCCACTCTCCCCAAGGGATACTATGGAAGGTATTCAACTGATAGTATTTTTCTGTAGCTGCTAAATGATAAAGCATGGCTCCAATTGAATTTGATTCTTCATCTAATTGAAAATCCAGCTCTTCTACAGTAAGGGTTTGTACCTGCCTCACAACCCATGCACGCATCATGGTCATCATGGATAGCATGGTCCCAATATGTGGTGAAAATCCTTCCTTGGGGCCAATAAGATATAGCTCTTCAGGATTTGTTTTTGGCTCATACTTGGCTTTTCCAATAGTTGGAAGCAACAAGGCCCCGGCTGTTAGAAGGGTAGAAGTGCCGATAAAATTTCTACGGGATGTTTTGTTTGTTTTCATATGGTTGTTTTAGTGTTGCACTAGGTGTTCCAGGCTGCACAATATCGCCTTAAAAGGCCAGGCCGGTTTCACCAAATGTATCCGTAACTAAGATAGGAAAATTGGCTCCTGGTATAAATTTTTATTTGAGGCAAGATCATAATTAAAGCGTCCCAAGATGTCCTTAAACGCCCTATGGCATTAAAAAGCGGATTGCTTTCGGCAATATTGAGATGGTAGCAGGGGCAAGTCCTACAAATTCCCCATCTGCCTCAATGCCACATTGACCACTGCTTTCAACTAAAACTTCCCGTGCAATATGATAATTAACCTGTTCATGATTTATTTTAACCCCCTTCTTCAGCTTGCTAAGGTTTTTCAGATAGTCCCAAATGCTCAAATCTCCATAAATGGATACCTGAAACTTACCATC
>CBDUAW010000155.1:0-6158 GCA_965365215.1 uncultured Eudoraea sp.
ATATTAGTGATGGGACTGTCTTGTAATAACTCGGATAATAAAACAGCAACAACCAAAGAACAAAATTTGAAGGAAAAAGTTAATATCCTTTTAGACTCCTGCTGGAATGCTCAATTAACAGACCAACTGGGTACTATCACCACTACTGACTTTTCCCGGGTCCTTAACGGGATCAGGGTAGCTCAAAATACCATTGAGATGGAAGCCCATATGAAGGTTTTTTTTAAAGCCTTCCCCGATCTTGAGATAAAAATAGATGATATCTACTATGAAGATCAAAAGGTTTTTTTCCAATGGAATGCCCAGGGCACCAATACAGGTGAATTTGGAGAGGTTGAAGCCACCGGAAAAAAAGTAAATATCAACGGTCTGTCCCATTTGTTTTTTACCCCAGAGGGTAATCTCAACAGAGAGGTAGTATACTACAATGAGCTTGAATTGTTACAACAATTGGGGTATTCCCTAAGTCAGCCAAATTTAGAATAGACATAAAAATTAATATTAACTATAAACCTAAATTTAATAACTATGAGAACATTGAATTTCAAAGCATTAGCAATCTGTCTTCTGTTTTTCCTGCCTGCCCTTATTACTGCGCAGGATGAGGGCAAACCTCAGGCTTTCTGGGTCCATGAGGATGTGGTAAAACCAAATATGGTAGGGGAATATGAAAGCGTATGCAAAGAACTTCTGGGGCATATGAATGAACACAATATTCAGGAAGCCAATTTTATTGTGGCCAATACGGCCGATTCCAGATACTTGTATGTGAGTCCAATTAATAATATGGCTGATCTGGATAAATCTCCTTTCGCTACGCTCTCTGAGAAAATGGGAAGCGACAAAATGGGAGAACTTTTTGATAGGATGGACAAATGCTATGACACCGAACAAGATTACGTTATTTACCTGGACAAAGATCTTTCTTATCAACCGGGAGGCATAACTCAAACCCCGGAGGGAATGAACTATCGCAAGTTTCACTATCTCTATTTTACTCCGGCACAAAGAGGTGAAATGAAGGCTAAAATGGAGGCGGTGAAAGATATGTTTGCGAGTAAGGGTTCTAAAGTAAATTACCGGGTCTACAAAAGTGGTTTTGGAACTCGCGGCGAATTTTACATGGTTGCAGTTGCTGGAAAGGATCCTGTAGATTACGCCCAAAGAGGAATGGAAAACCAGTCCTTAATAGGAGAGGACGGACAAAAAATAATGCAGGAAGTATTCGGCAATCTGCTGAAATATGAAGAATTCGTTGGGCAATTACGTCCAGATATGGCCTACACGCCATCTAATTAAACCATAAACCCCTCAGTTTCGGCTTTGGGGTTTTAAATTTCAACCTTTTTACACTTTATAACATGAAAAAATTCATTTTTTACGCGCTCGCAGCAGTCCTTATGGCCGCTTGCCAATCACAAGGCCCCACAAGGTTCAGCACCACCGGGCCAGAAATAGATATGGTAAAATCTATGGTAGATAATTATCACAACGGGGATTGGGAAGCCTGGACCTCCAAGTACGCTGATACGGCTAAAATCTATTACAATAACTGGGATAATGCCATTTCTGCCGCAGAAGCCGCCGAAAGTCACAAGCAAAGTATCGCTCAGGTCTCTTCCTATCAATTTGAGGAAGCGCCAATTTACTACGAAATGATCATTGATGACGAAGGTAAAACCTGGGTTAATTTCTGGGGTAACTGGAAAGGGACGCTGTCTGCCAACGGGAAAGAAATTTCACTTCCTGTACATCTTACTATCAATATTAAAGATGGAAAAATTGTGGAGGAATACGGATTTTGGGATACTGCAGGTTTCAGCAATGCCCTGGCAGAAATTGAAGCCATGCGAAATGCCCCCGAAACCGAGCAAGCCATCTTGACCAATCAGGCCAAAATTGCCGAAGCCTGGAGCAAAAACGATGTGGATACCTTTAAAGCCCTGACCTCGGCCAACCTGGTCCGTAATACCAATGGGGTGAAGTCTGCCGGCAATCAGGGAGAATACATAGAACTGATTAGCGTATTCCACACCGCCTTTCCTGATTTCAATGTGGTGATTGACAATTATTTCCTAAAGGATGGAAAATCCTATATGTACTGGACTTGTACAGGAACCAATACGGGTGAGTTTATGGGGAATGCCCCTACTGGAAAAGCCATAACTACCCATGGAATGAGTGTCTGGACCTTTAATGATGATGGCATAGCAGTTCGCGAAGATGCCTTCTATGACAATATGGAGCTGTATAATCAACTGGGGTATACCTTAAGTCCGCCTCAGGCTGAGTAAAATACAAACAAGACAAGCAAAATATTGAGCAGATCATATGGAAGCTACAGCAGAAAGAAGCACCACAACGAAGCAGGTAAACCCCTCCCGGATCATTCAGACCGGTATGGGTTTCTGGGCTTCAAAAACACTACTCACCGCAGTCAATATGGGTTTGTTTACCCGATTGGGAAAAGGTCCCTTACCAGCCTCCCGAATCGGCGAAAAACTAGGGATTCATCCCAGGGGTTTATACGACTTCCTGGATGCCCTGGTTGCTCTTGGGTTCCTCAATAGAAAAGGCTTCAAAGAAACTGCCATTTACAGTAATACCAAGGAAACAGACTTGTACCTCAACAAAAGAAAGGCAAGTTACATTGGGGGTATACTGGAAATGTGCAATAACCGGCTATACCCATTTTGGAATAATCTTGAAGACGCACTTAAAACCGGAAAACCACAGAATGAAGTGAGGGGAGGAAACAAACCCTTTTTTGAGGAATTATACGCCAATGAAAAACGCCTCAGAGAATTTATCAGTGCCATGGGAGGGTTTCAGGCCCAAAATTTCATGTACTTTTCAAGAGAATTTGATTTTTCGAACTACAAAGTCCATTGCGACATAGGTGGTGCAGGTGGCAATCTTGCTACCCAAATTGCTGCCAAACAACCCCATATGCAATGTATCTCCTTTGACCTTCCAGAGGTATCAAAAATAGCACAGGAGAATGTGGACCGTCTCGATTTCAATCCCAGAGTAAAGGTTATTGCAGGAGATTTTTTTAAGGATCCGCTGCCTAGAGCCGATTTGTATACCATGGGAAATATTTTGCACGACTGGGGTCTGGACGATAAAAAATTTCTTATCCAGAAAGCCTATGAAGCACTACCCCAGGGTGGAGCTCTGGTGGTCATTGAAAATATAATTGACGACATGCGGCGCGAAAATGCTTTTGGTCTGCTAGTATCCCTGAATATGCTCATTGAGACCTATGAAGGTTTCGATTATACGGCAGCTGATTTTAACCAATGGGTGAAAGATGCCGGCTATAGTGAAAGTAGAATAATGCCTCTTACCGGGCCAACCAGTGCGGTAATAGCAATAAAATAAAACTATTAACCATTAAAATCAAACACAATGAAAAAAATGCTCTATTTATTGTTTGCACTCCCCTTACTATTAATGTCTCAGGAAGGAGATGGGTATCCCATAATCGAAAACGTTATGCTGACGGCTAACCCGGCACATATTGCCAAGTTTGAAGCCGGAATGGCAGCACACAATAAGAAATATCATGCCAGTGAAGCCTATGGGGCAAGAGTTTATTGGATTTCGAATGGGAAAAATGCCGGGAAGTACGTTTGGAATATGGGTCCTCTTCCCTGGGCGGCTTTAGACAACAGACCGGCTCAGGAAGGTCATGATGAGGACTGGAATAAAAACGTACTCCCTTATGTGGAAGCCGAAAGTGAGGTAAACTACTGGAGGTTCCATGCAGACCGATCTAATTTCTCTCAGGATTTTGAGCTTAAAAATCTCTTGGTGTTTATCCTGGATATTAAACGTTTCAGAAATATGGAATTCTATAATATGCTCGATAAGGTTCAGAAAGTATATACTGATAAAAGGTCAGACCAACTATATGGGGTTTACACTAATGAGATGGCCAATATGGATGGGAACGATTTTGCATGGGTAGAATTTTTTGACAGCAGTGCCTGGATGGGTCGGCCAGATACTTTTATGCAAGATTATGAAGCCGTGCACGGCGAAGGCAGTATGGGCGAATTAATGAAGGCCCTGGAAACTACTACAGACGGCGAGCGGCATGAACTCTGGGTATACAGGGCGGATCTCAGTGGATTAAGCGCTACGGTGGAAGCAGCTACACGTCAATAATAACCACACACCAATAACCAACCAAAAGGCAGGCCCGGGAATTCCCGGGTTTTGCTTTTGAATACCCTCCGGAAGACGTGTAAAATTTGCAGGAATTCCGTAACTTTAAAAGGTAACCATAACCTTTAATAAAATGATTCACAACAAATTCTGGCAGGCCTTTTTTGCACTTTCACCAATCATTATCTTCTTCATCATAATGCTGGGTTACTTCGCATTTTTATTTTCAATTTTCAATAATTTACCAGAGTTAGAGCGGTCGCACGGGGAGCCCCCGGCAATGCTGTTCAGTTGGCTGGGCGGTTTTATTTTTGTTATTTTCATAGTTGTATTGCTATCCGTTGCAAGCCTGGTATTCTACATTGTTCATGCGGTGCAAAATCCTAACCTCAGACAAAATAATCTGCTCCTCTTATGGATCCTGCTTTTTGTATTTGTAAGTGGCCTTGGGCAACTTATTTACTGGTTGGTTGAAATTGTGGCTAAACGAAATGAACCGCGGGTGGTAAATTAATGCTATGCCCACAAGGAGAAAATTTATCAGAAATTCTGCGCTGGGGGCCCTTGGAATTACTGCTGGGGCCTACGGTTTTGCTAAGGCTAATCAACAGCTAAGTGGAAGCACCCCTCCAAAGATTTCCCTTGCCCAATGGTCCCTGAACAGGGCATTCTTCAAGAAGGAACTAAATCCTGAAGACTTTGCTTCCATTGCTCGAAATTCTTATGCAATAGGGGCGGTGGAGTATGTAAACGCATTCTACAAACCCCGCGCTAAGGATGAAGCATTCTGGGCAATGATGAAAAGCAAGGCTGCGAATGAAGGGGTTAAGAGTCTTTTAATCATGGTTGATGATGAGGGAGATTTGGGAGATCCAGACCAAACCAATAGAAAGCAGGCGGTGGAGAATCACTACAAATGGGTTAATGCAGCCAGTATCCTTGGATGCCACTCCATTAGAGTAAATGCTTTTGGCAGCGGAAAAAGGGAGCTTTTAAAAAAAAGTCTTACAGATGGTCTTGGGAGCTTATCTGAGTACGCCGCTAAAGAGCAAATAAATATTCTTATTGAAAATCACGGTCTGCATACTTCTGATGCTTATTTTATCGTGGACATTATTGAGCAAGTTAACAATCCTTATCTGGGTACATTACCAGATTTTGGCAACTGGTGCCTAAGTTCCCAATGGGGTAGCACACAAAAAGCCTGTGACGATATCTTTGATCCATACCTGGGCGTTAAACTTTTCCTTCCCTTTGCCAAGGGGGTCAGTGCAAAGGCATACGATTTTGACAAATCCGGAATAGAAACCCGGATAGATTATCACAAAATGTCGGAATTGGTGAGGGAAGCTGGCTATAGTGGTTATATAGGAATAGAATACGAAGGGGTGCGTTTAAGCGAAGCTGACGGTATTATTGCAACAAAGAATCTGATCCAACAGGTATGGACCTCATAAGAGTTTCCTCTGTCTGCATACAACATAAAGAAACCCGGTAGTTTAATGTTTGAAAGGAAAAGCCAAAACGAAAGAGGGTAATTTAAATATTCACACCAAAACCCAACCTTCCAGGAAAGCTGAATATGTCAACCGCCAAGAGTAATAAAAATGAGAGTGATTCCCAGAAGGTAGTAGTTTCAGTGCAATAAATAAGTATAAGTAAGATTTGTCTTCCCAATATAGAATCAGAGAGGATAAACTGACAACTTTTTTCGTTGAAATACACTACAAAGTGCAGATTTAAGGGGGTAAATGTTAAAATTTTACCGTTCATCGATGATATCAACGATGATTTTTGGACAAAAAAACGCATATAAAATTGATCAACTTCTTAAATTGAATCCCTAAAGAGGTATAAAAAACATGGCGGATTCTAAAAATATTTTGATTATCCCCTATGAAGGGAAATACCGGAATGTGTTTAAATCCCTTAATGAAGAATGGATCAGATCTTACTTCCGTATGGAAGAAAAAGATCATGAGTCA
>CBDUAW010000156.1:0-6138 GCA_965365215.1 uncultured Eudoraea sp.
TGTGACCCTCAACAGTTTTCAAGACTGCCGCATTCGACCACTCTGCCATTCCTCCAATTTCCGGCGAAGTATTTTTCTACCCCAACCGGACTTATAATATTTTTCCTTTCTCCTGGCCTCTTCTGAATTCTCAACTGCTTCGAGAAAAAAACGCTGCCATGGAATATATTTTCTGGTACTCTTATTCTTACCTAAATTATGCTCCTTTAGTCTTCTGATTGGATCTTTTGACATCCCTACATAGATCTTATTAAAAGAGGCACACCAAATAGCATATACAAAATACATCATTTCAAATCTCCTTCATTCGATGACGTGAGGCCTTTGGCCAACGTCCCAAGCCACTTTATCACGTTATCCCGTGCAAACGGGATTCACGTGATCTGCCATTCCTCCTGTATTGCGGCGCAAATATAATAACCTTTTTCATTTCCTTAAAGCCTTTATCCCCTTATTTATTATACATAAAAACAGGGTCAAAACAGTCTTAAGGTCAAGGTTTCAGATACTTATATAAAAAAACGCTCCCCCAAACCAATTAAAAACAGGATTATTTCATTGGTTTTTCACATTTAATTGATTTTTGCGCTCGATGACCGACCCTAAAAATCAGATAAAAGGAGCTCAATTTTTTTCAAAATGACCGCTTTCATAAAATGTGTTTCTTTTTAGCGGAAAAATGTTCACTTTCCTCGAAACTGGTAAAAATTCATAGGGTTTTATTCATTTTTTAACAAAAAAACACCCAAAAAGGACGAAAACCTATGAAAAATTCATAATGGTTCCTTTAGTACACTTACGATATTTGACCTCATAAACCCCCAATATCTTGTGTTATGAATAATATAATAACCTACAGAGCAGCCTTATTTTGTCTTGGCCTCCTTATGTGTTTTCCTGTTTTACGGGCACAGAAGAACCCTGCCAATTCCAATAAGACTGTATTGCAAAACACAGCTGATGAGAGAATTCAGGATTACCTGCAACTGGTAAATATGGGTTACTCGGAACGTGAAATTTTTGAAGACCTTGGAAATGCGAACTTCCTGGCCAAAAACTATGATAGTGCTTCTTTCTGGTATCAAAAATTAATAGACCTTGTTGGCGAAGATGCCATTTCAGACAGCTATCAGGAACGTTATACTTTTGCTCGTCATAAAGCTGGTATTGCTCCTTCTACTATGGCAGTGTCAGATAAGGACTGGTATTCCCGAATAAAGGAAGACTACCAAATAGATAAGAGTCCGGCAGCAGATGAATTGACTCTTACCCTGGCCGAGAACTACCGGGTTCCGGAATTTGCCGGAAACCGAAATGGTCTCAGTACAAATGACATGAAGTATCTGGAGCAACTGGTAACAGCCGGTTTAGACAGGGAAATGGTAGAGGAGTACAGTGTAAAACAGTCTTATCATCCTCCTATTGCGGTTACTGCAGATGGTAGAACGGCTTATTTCAGCAAAGCCGTATCCGTAAAGCCGTTGTATGGACTTTTTTCCAAAAAACAATTGCTCCACAAAATCTATAAGGCTGAGAAGATTGCCGGCGAATGGAGAAACATTCAGGAAGTAAACGTCTGCCCCAAGTATGCCTCGGCTATGCACCCGGCAGTATCGAAAGATGGAAAGCGGCTGTTCTTTGCCTCAGACATGCCTGGCTCATATGGCAAGTACGACATCTACGTGGCGGATATTTCCAGTGATGGAAGTATGGGCTATGCAAAAAACCTGGGAGAAAAGGTGAATACCAAGAAAAATGATATGTATCCAAACCTGGTGGGAGAAGGCCTATTATTCTTTGCCTCCGATGGCAGAGACGGTTACGGAGGCCTGGACCTTTATGCCGCTCAGGTAGGTTCTAACTCAGTAGGACTTGCAATGAATATTGGAAGCCCTTTCAATAGCAAGAATGATGATTTTGGTTTAGAAGTAGAACCAGATCAGGGCATTGCCTATGTGATGTCTAACAGAGGAACGAATGCTGCTTCCGTACAGGAACTGGTATTTACCTACAAGGACGATGGCAAAAACTCCCTTGCGCAAAACAGGAAGTACAATTTTGCGAAATTGTTACCGCTCGATCCCAACTCCGGATATTCCAATACGGTATACGAAGATTAGGACCTTGATGACTTGAAGGAATACCTGGACCATAAGTGTCCAGGAGGTTAATACCCAATAATTTGATCGGAAATAATTACAATTCAAATTGTGATAAAGAGACATCAGCGATTAAAAGCTCTATTTCCGAATAAAAAATACAACCCGATGAAACGCAATCAGTACATAACAAAAAAAGCAGTATTCAGCATACTCGTGATTATGATCTGTTGTACGTTGAACACTTATAGTCAGGAAACAGAGGCACCCGCAGATTTTAGTGTTAAGAGCCCTTTCCACAACCAGTTATTTTTTAACCGTTTTTTGATTAATCCAACTTTTTCCCTGGTAAGGGAGAATAAATCCTATCTCAATATCCTTCATAGAAATCAATATGCATCCTATGAGGACAATGTGCAGAATTACTATTTAGGTTTTAGTAACAAACTCAATGAGCGAACCGCCCTGGGTATCGGTATTTACGGACAATGGGAAGGTGTTATGCAAGAATTTGGATTTAATGCCAATTACGCCACTTCGGTACGCCTGGGCGATAAGACCAGGTTAACTTTTGGTACCAATATAACTTATACCAGTCAGGGATTGGATAGAAACCGAATAGTAACACCGGAAATCGACCCTAGCCTAGAAGAAACAACCAAGCAAAGCAAAATTGTTATAGAACCCGGAGTGGCCCTCTCCGTGGGACAGTTTGATTTTGCACTCTATGCTACGGATCTTATCCGCTACAACCAAACTGCCAATAATCTGGTAAGTGGATTGGATACCGACAACCTTAGAGCAGCAGTGCAATATACCCATTTGCTGCAGGCCAACTCAGGCTTCTTTGCGGATGGTCGCGTTATGCCCTTGTTACAGGTAGGCAAAAATCTTCAGGATCGGTTTACCTATATAGGTTCTCTACTGATAGACCTACCGAAATATGGCTGGTTACAAACCACCTATGACGACACCTACGGTCTTTCTATGGGATTGGGGTTCAATCTGAATCAAAAATTATCCCTTGGTTATCTAATGGAAAAAGATCTATCTGCAGTTGGCGCTAATTTAGGTTGGAATCACGAGTTATCCCTTGCCTATACCTTCAAAGAAGATACCCCTGGAGAGCCACTATTCGCGAGTACTAATTCGGGAAAAGATCGTCAGATAGATGAAATCGTAAGAAATTATGAAGAGCAGATCCTACAGCTTAAAGCAGACCAAAATGGGACGGATGCTACTGTGGCAGCTGCACAAATGGATGCCCTTGCTTTTGAAAACCGGTTGATCCTTGATGAGTTGATCCTGAGACAGGACTCTATTGAAAGGGCAAGGAATGAGCAGTTTGAAAAGAAATTTGAAACACTGGTACGTATGATCCGGAAGGAAATTAGGCAGGATGAAACACCTGCTGGTAAATCTCCGGGGATGGATCGCAGGCATGTAAGGACCGCAGTGGCTCAGGCTGCACCGGTAAAGCGTCCTGAATTTAAACCATTGGGCAAAAGAGACTTTAAAGAATTACCTATAAGAGCTAAAAATCGGTCGGATATCGTTGGAGTATCATCTGGTTATTATTTAATTGCAAATGTTTACAAGAACAAAAAGTATTTGAATGCTTTCCTAGAATCGCTGAACCAGAAAGGTTTAAATGCGAAGCAATTTTATAACACAGAGAACGGGTTGTATTATGTATATCTGGCCGATTTTACAACTAAAGATGACGCAAAAACTGCATTTGTATCCAATCTGGATGGGCAGTACGGGGAAGAAAAGTGGATCATGGAGGTCTATAACCCTGTAGCAAGTGCCAGCGTCAACTTTGAAGATTAGTAGGTTTTCCAATACGGAATGGAATACAAAGATGCCCCCATATCGAAACCATTTCACAGGAAGCTGTGCATACGTAAAGTTTGTCAATTCCAATGCTAACAGCATCCTACCTCAGGAAAACTTACGGAACGGATTCATTGACCTCTCTTTTGAGGTCAGTGGATCTTTTTTTTATGGCCATGCCCTGTTTCATTGATGTATCAGGAATTTACCTGATTTCTGAAAAAAAATCGATGAACTGCAAAATGAGAGTGCAATACATCGAAAATTCCTACATTTTCTAGGTCAACCCTCATGGTTTTAGTAATTTCTCTTTGGAATTAATACAACCCAAATCTCCAAACTATGAAAACAGATTTTTACTTTAAAAAACATCAAAAAAAGTGGCCTTCCGCTTACTACTTAGGGAAGCCCGATTATTCTAAGTCCAGCGGTATTCTTCTTCAGCAAAAGAATCCTGCCGACGAATCAAATAGCAATAATCGTTTATTTTTCAGGACGTCAGCCTGGTGCTGATACTATAAGCCAATAGGCATCCTGGGATTTTGGTTCAGCGCCTACTTTTTATTCCCATTTTCAGAAACGGATATCCTCAAAATTGAATTTGAGCAGGAGGTAACAGTCTGCTTTTAAAGGAGATCCGCACACGAATTAGACAAAAAAGGCTCTGGGTCTGCAGGAATCCCTATGGGGTGTTTATTGAAAAAATAAACTTTTTCAAACCTATAAATACAACCCAAATATTACTAATATGAAAACAACTACACTCAAAGTTATGGTTATTGACCCTGACCGTAGATTTCATGAAACCTACGCTTACTATTTCCATACCTACAAGGAATACAGCCTGGCCGGATTATATACTAATGTGGAAGAGGCTGTGGAAGATTATGCCGGGGAGGAGCCTGATATAATCCTATCAGAAGTAGACCTTGCCGGAATGTCTGGAATTGATGGAATTGCAGAATTCAGAAAATTGGATTCCGAAGCCAAAATCCTGATGGTAAGTAATCAAAATGATTTCGATGTAATTAAGAAGGCCTTTAAAAACGGTGCTGTTGGATATCTGACAAAGCCTATCAGTAAAAAGAGGTTACTTCAGGCCCTTAATTCAATTAAGTACGAAGGTGCGGCATTGAGCAGCGACATTGCCAAAAAAGTTATTTCTATGTTCAGAAGAAAATCTTATGAGCATTTTTCCGAAAGGGAAAATCAGATAATAGAGTACCTGGGACAGGGAGCTACCTATAAGGCCATAGCCGACAAACTATACGTTACTACCAGCACCATCAACTTTCATATTCAGAATATATATCTGAAACTGAATGTAAACTCTAAATCTGAAGCCCTGCAAAAAATAAGGGAATTGGATTATGCTTAAAAATGCATACTCAAATAGTTAAAACCCGGGTTTTCAGCCCGGGTTTTTTTGTTTTAAACAGGGAAAGGTTTTTCAATGTAGTCAATTGGAATCCCTTAATTACTCTTATTTTTGCACCATGCAAGAGTGGTACCATTACCTCCTCCTGGTTGGGGTGGGATTTATAGTAGGTTTCATTAATACCATAGCAGGCGGGGCATCGCTGATCTCCCTGCCGGTGCTCATCTTTCTTGGGTTGCCTCCCAGTGTGGCAAATGGCACGAACCGGGTAGCTATTGCAATCCAAACCGCTATTGGGGTAGCCGGATTTAAAAGTAAAGGAGTTTCTACTTTTCCCTATAATATTTACCTGGGCATATCCGCCTTACTTGGAGCCATCATAGGAGCCTATATAGCCGTTGATATCAGGGGAGAAACCTTTAACCGAATCCTGGCTATTATAATGATTGCGGTGGTACTGCTAATTGTATTTAAACCCAAAGTAAACCTTGCAGAATTAGAGGAAAGGGTTACCGGAAAATACCTATGGATAGGGATTATTGCCTTCTTCTTTTTTGGGATCTACGGAGGTTTTATAAATGCCGGTATTGGCTTTGTAATTCTATTATTTTTGCATCATGTTAACCATATGACCCTGGTACGGGCCAATGCTACCAAAGTGGCGGTGGTTTTTATTTATACCCTCTCCGCCCTGGCAGTGTTTATTTATAACGACAAGATCATTTGGAAGGTGGGCTTAGTATTGGCTATAGGAAATGGTGCAGGCGCCTGGTTGTCCAGTAGAATTTCAGTATCCCGGGGAGATGGCTTTATCAAAACATTTCT
>CBDUAW010000157.1:0-6118 GCA_965365215.1 uncultured Eudoraea sp.
CCAAAGGTGTTGAAATTATAAAATTTAATCCTCCGGAGGTGGAAATGGAAGGCTTTTTAACCCTTCTGAACATAGATATGAAGCACGATTTGCCTCAATATCTCAAAGAATTTACTAATGATTCCCTGGTGACGGTAGCAAGTGTTGAAGATGTTGTGGCTTTTAATAAAAAAGACACCCTCGGGCGCGTACCCTATGGACAGGCCCTTTTTGAAGGGATAATAGCAGATACCACTTCCCTGGTTGAATTGGAAAAGATTAAGGAAAACCTGGAGTATAATGGACGCCGATTTTTCAATGAACCCCTCGATACTCATAAATTGGACGCCATCCTTTCTATAAACAACTACCATTCAGGTTATGCTGCTGTAGCGAAATACCCGGCTTTAACTATTCCAATGGGGTATAAGGCAAGTGGGGAGCCCATTAGTCTAACCTTTATTGGAAAACCTTTTAATGAGGTAAATCTGTTACAATTGGGCTATGCCTTTGAACAGCTTATACCTGCCAGAAAGCAACCAATAATGTTTCCCTAAAAAATTAGGGCAACTCAATCAGGGCGTTTATTTTTTCCCAGAGCTCGTTGTCGAAACTGGAGGGGCCTGCCATTTCTTCACCCGCACTTTCGCCCATTCGTACAATTACCAGGTTTTTACTGGGAACGATATACAGTTTCTGGTCGTTTTTTCCCAGTCCGGCATAAAGGTCATCCGGGGCATTTGGGATTAAACTTCCGTTAAAGAGTTGCTGGGATCCAGGAATTCTGTAGCTCGCTTCTCCCGCTAACCACCAGAGGTATCCATAAGATTGGTTTAGGGGTAGAGAACTATTGCGCATTGCATCCTGAAAATCCTGATCACCGAGGATGGAATATTGGTCCCATTGGCCGTTGTTGAGTACCAGGAGCCCAAATCTGGCCATACTTCTGGCTGTGCTGAAGAATACATTATTCTGCCCGTTGGTAGAAAACCAAAATCCATCCATCCCTATTTTATTTCGTAGCTCACGGTTAAAGTATTCTTCAAAGTTTTCACCAGCCGCCCCGGCCACAACATCCTGTAACAGGGTATAGGGGCCATTGTGATAGGCCCATCGGTTTCCGGCATCGTCCTGGTATAGGAGACAATTCGGGGAAATACAGTCGAAGAATAATTCATTTAACCCGGAGGTCATTGATAATTGATGGTATATCGTGATCTGGTCTTCATTCTCTTGTGGGATGGAAGTCCAGCCTGTACCCAGATAATCAGAAGTTTTATCGCCTATATCCAATAATCCTTGTTCTTGAGCAAGGGCAACTGTAAAACATGTTAGTGTCTTTCCTGCCGAAGCCCAATACCAGAGGCTGTCTTGCGTAAAGGTTCCAAAATAAGCTTCAACCGCCAATTTGCCATCCTTGAGCATTAAAAAGGCCTTGGTCCCTTTATCTTCCAGAAAACTAATCAGGGGTGCTTCGGCATCCGTGTTCCAGTTCAATTGGTCCGCAGAGGTTGTTTCCCATATATTGGAGCCTACAGCCGGGAAATAGAGTGTTGATCCGGGGAGGTCAATTTCTACCTCAGGCGCATTATCATCAATTTTTGTACAGGAAGCGGCAAAAAGTATCGTGATTATTAGTATGGCGTTGAAATAGTTTTTCATGGCATAGAGATTCTACTAAGACTTCTAAGAAGGCTATAGGTTTAACGAAAAATTACAGTAAATCTTATCGTATAGTAAGGGTTGTCTTTGCATGTTGTATTTTTGCACTTCAATTCAAAGGTATGCGGACTAAATCCCTGAAAAAGAATAAAATAAATGTGGTAACCCTTGGTTGTTCCAAGAATCTCTATGATTCTGAGGTGCTAATGGGGCAATTAAAGGCCAGCAACAAAGATGTTGTTCATGAAGAGGAAGGGAATATTACCGTGATCAATACCTGTGGGTTTATAGATAATGCCAAGGAAGAGAGTATCAATACCATCCTCGAATTTGTAAAGAAGAAGGAAGCAGGAGAAGTGGATAAGGTTTTTGTTACGGGTTGTTTGAGTGAACGATATAAATCTGACCTTGAAAAGGAAATCCCTGATGTGGATCGGTATTTTGGTACCACAGATCTGCCCGTATTGCTCAAAGCGCTTGGGGCCGACTATAAGCATGAGTTAATAGGGGAGCGGCTTACCACTACGCCAAAGAATTATGCTTATCTGAAGATCGCTGAAGGCTGTGACCGCCCCTGTTCTTTTTGTGCTATCCCCCTTATGCGGGGAAAACATAAAAGTAAACCCATTGAGGATCTGGTGACCGAGGCAGGCAAATTAGCAGAAAAAGAGGTAAAGGAACTTATCCTTATTGCACAAGACCTCACTTACTACGGGTTGGATCTTTATAAAAAAAGGGAATTGGCAGCATTGCTAAGGGCATTATGTAAGGTTGAGGGAATTGAATGGATCAGGATGCATTATGCGTTTCCTACCGGTTTTCCCATGGAAGTGCTTGAAGTAATGAAAGAAGAACCAAAGATCTGCCATTATTTAGATATTCCGTTGCAGCACATTTCCAATGATATCCTTAAAAGTATGCGCAGGGGCACCACCCAGGAAAAAACAACCGGTTTGTTACAACAATTCAGGGAAAAAGTGCCGGATATGGCCATAAGGACTACTTTGATTGTAGGGTATCCGGGGGAAACGGATGAGGATTTTCAAATACTTAAGGAATGGGTAAAGCAAATGCGTTTTGAGCGCCTGGGTTGTTTTACATACAGTCATGAGGAAAATACCCATGCCTATGCCTTAGAGGATAATGTCCCTCAAGAGGTGAAACAAGCCAGAGCAAATGAGATCATGGAAATACAATCCCAGATTTCATGGGAGTTAAATCAAAATAAAATTGGAAAGGAGTACCGTGTCCTTATTGATCGGAAAGAGGGGAATTATTTTGTGGGAAGAACAGAATTCGACTCTCCTGATGTGGACAATGAGGTGCTCATTGATGCCCGATCGTCTTACGTGAAAATTGGAGATTTTACTACAGTGAAGATCCACGATGCTGCAGATTTTGACCTCTACGGAACACCGGTTTCAGATTAAAGCACTACATAAGAAACCAGATTCTCAACCGTGGGGTGATCATTCCCTCCGGCCGGCTCAATAGTTATATTAAGGGATTCTGCCTGGTCGATGTATGTTAGTTCTACCAATTCTTCATTGGTAGGCAATAAACCCATATTGATCATTACCCCATCAACATCGGCCCACATCTGGTAGGTTTTATCCTTTTCTAATTCAGGAAGCCCCTGCGGATTGACCACAACTTTTTTAGTCTGGTGATTTAGATAGGCCACAGCCCTTGAATTTGGCAGCTTACCCTTGCCCTCCAATACAAAAGGAATCACGTCGGGATTGTTGATGGTTTGGTATTTTTTATTGGCAAGTTCCAGGTTTTGCTCCAGGGAATTCATTCTTCCCTGAAGGTCGGTCGTAAGCGTTTGTAAATTGTTCAGGCTTTGTTCGGCCTCCTGCCATTGGTTGTAGAACCAGAAGGCACTCAGGGCAAAGATCGCGGCCAAACCGGCTGCTACCAATAGTCTGCCTTTTTGAAATGCAGTGGAATCCGGTTTTTGCTCCAGTGTCCTTACCCCGGCTTGCTTAATTTCAACTCTTTTCTTCAGCCCTTCCAAAACACTTGTGGGAGGTGTAACAGCATTTTCCAGTGCCATTCGTTCAAAATCCGCTTCAAGCGCCTGATATTCCGCTTTGAGCTCAGGATCTTGCCTAAGGGCTTTGCTCACCAAATCCAGCTTTTGTTTCTCAAGAGTTCCCAAGAGATACATTTCCAATAATCCGTCTTTTCTTATCTGCTTGCTATCCATTACTAAACAATTCTATACACGCAAGTATGATTAAAATTTCGTTCTGATACCCTTCCCTTAATTGCTTTATGGCCTGTCTTATATAGGATTTAAACGTTCCAAGAGGTACTCCCATTTCTTCATGGGCTTCCCTGTGTGTAAAGCCTTTAAAGTAAACCAGCTCAATGGCGGTCTGGTGATGCCCATCTAACTTTTTCAGCATCCCATTCAACTCTGAATAATCTGGTTTAAAATCTTCCCCGGTATCACCCTCATATACACTTAAATCTTCCTTTTGGATGAGGTGGTCTTTCTTTCTTACAACATTTAAGGTGGTATTTCTTGCTATTCTGTAAGCCCAGGTATAAAAGCGCCCCTTGTCGGGGTCATAGGTATGTATTTGTTGCCAGATTTTTACAAAGGTTTCCTGAAGGATATCCTGGGCCTTCCCTTCGTCATTACAAATTCGGATGATAACTCCGTACAAAGCGCCAGAATATTCGGTGTACAGGGAATACAGAGCCGATTTGTCACCGTTTTGTAGTTGTTGAATGTGTTGAATATCCACTTTCGACGCTGCCTTTTGGAATGTTAAAGATATGATAAAAAAATTCTTTGCTCATCCATGAGAGTGAATCCCGTGTAATTACAATAAAGAATCTCAATTATTTATTCACTAAAAATTAATCTTAAAAAACAAATCATGAAAAAAGTAATTTTCTTATTCGCTACAGTGACACTTTTCGCTATCGGTCAAACAGCTACTGCTCAATACAAGTCTAAAGATATTGTTGATATCGCTGTTTCTGTAGACGATTTTTCAACGCTTGTTACAGCTTTAAAAGCGGCTGATCTGGTACCAGCTCTTCAGGGAGAAGGACCATTCACTGTTTTTGCACCAGTAAATGACGGTTTTGCAAAAATCGATTCCAATGCATTAAACAGCCTATTACAACCTGAAAACAAGGAAAAATTAGCTGCTATATTAACGTATCACGTTGTAGCCGGCAAGATTGCGGCTGCTGATGTTGCTAAAGCATTGAAAGATGGCAACGGAAAGGCGGAACTCACTACCTTAAATGGGGCTATCTTAACTGCTGTTAGTAAAGATGGAGGCATCTTCCTTATGGATGAGAATGGCAACTACAGCAAGATCGCCAAGACAGATGTTATGGCTTCCAATGGCGTAATTCATATCATAGAAGACGTGGTAATGCCTAAATAAGCATTATTTGACTGAATAATTAAACACCGCCATGGCGGTGTTTTTTTTTGGAACGATGTCCCTAAATGCTTTTAATTAAAGCCCAATAAATACATCACAACCTTTGTGAGGTGTTAATAATCCGTAATTCTCATTTGCTTTGTATAAAAATTGATATTTTTAACCGCCTTAAAAAGAACTTTATGCGATTGGTTTATTCAATCATCTCTTGTCTCTTTCTTCAAATATGTGCTGCACAATTGTCTTTTCAGGACAGGGCATCGGCACTCGGTGTAGGATATTCTTATGGACAGAGTTATTTGGGAGGCGGGGTTTCTTTTTATGATTTTGATGGCGATGGCTGGGATGACCTTACCTTTGCCACCGAAGAGAACCAGGAAGTTCTTTTTTTTAGAAATACAGGAAGCACCTTTGAACAAGTAGACCTGGGGATCAATGAGACCTTTGAAACCAAACAAGTATTGTGGGTTGATTATGATAACGACGGGGATAAGGATTTCTTTGCTACAAGTATTACCGGATTAAATGTTTTCTACCAGAATAATGGGGATATGACGTTTACAGACATTTCCCAAAGTTCAGGGCTATATACTGAAAACCTTTTTACCTATGGGGCAACCTTTGGGGATATAGATAATGACGGAGATCTTGACCTTTATATTGTACACAGGGATGTTACTACCCTGGATCAAAAGAATTTACTCTATAAAAATGAAGCGGGAACCTTCGTTGACATAACTGATTCTGCCGGCCTTACTTCTGAAAATGACCTGTCGTTTTGTGCCTCATTCTTTGATTATGATAATGATGGAGACCAGGATCTTTATGTTTCTAACGACAAATACACCAAGATTAACAGACTCTACAAAAATAACGGGGATCTCACATTTCAGGATGTTTCCGTGGAAAGCGGAGCCGGGATGGCCATAGACGCTATGTCTACCACCATAGGGGATTATAATAACGATGGATGGTTCGATATTTACGTCACCAATACCACCCAGGGAAATTACCATCTTCGCAATAATGGTGACGGAACTTTTACAAATGAGGCAACGGAA
>CBDUAW010000158.1:0-6115 GCA_965365215.1 uncultured Eudoraea sp.
CAAATCCCATGACCCCTGCCGTGACTACCAGGGGGAGTAAATTGGGGATTAGGGATATGATTATCATCCTGAATGACCTGAATAAATAAGCCATAAAGAGGGCTATGAGGCCAATGGCAAGCGACAAGGATAGTACCAGGTTTCGTACTAGGTATTTGGTGCCCTTTAAAAAGAGAAGCGCCTTCCCGGTCATATATACGGAGTAGCGTTCTTCGGGAAATATTTTGGCAATATTATCTAAGAGGGTTTTCTCTATTTCTTCCATCCTATCGGTCCTAACATCCTTCATAAAGGTAGTCATCCTTGCCACTTGTCCGGTGCTATCAACAAAGCTTTTCAGCAAATTACTATTGTCTTGCGATTTCCTGGCAACATCCATAATGAAGCTATTCTCCTGTGCTGTAGGTAGTTGGTAGTATTTGGGAATTCCGCTATAAAAAGCTTGTTTGGAATATTTTATTAGGTTTACTACCGAAACCGGTTTTGAAAGCTCCGGCGTATCTTCAATAAGATTACCTAGCCTGTCCATTCTGTTTAAAGTAGCCTGTCTTAAAACCCCATTCTTACGTTCTGTGTCAACCACTATTTCCACTGGCATTATCCCATCAAATTCTTCTTCAAAAAATCGTATGTCCTGGAAAAATTCGGCCTTTTTGGGCATGTCTTCTATGGGACTGCCTGATATTTCAATCTGATAGATTCCTATGATGCTCAGGACCAGCAGACCTATTGAAATAAAGTAGACGCTTATTCTGTGCTCCCTTACACAGCGCTCCATCCAGTTTACAAAAGTATCTATCCACCTTTTGTTGAGATGCTTAAGGTGTTTGGTTTTAGGCAAGGCCATAAAACTATAGACAATAGGGATGATTAGTAGCGACAAGATAAAAATACCAAGAATGTTTATAGAGGCTACTGTTCCAAACTCGGTTAGTAGTTTGCTGTCTGTAATAATGAATGTAGCAAAACCAGATGCCGTAGTTACATTGGTCATCAGGGTGGCATTCCCAATTTTCGAAATTACCCGTTGCAGCGATAGAGCCTGGTTTCCATGTTTCTTTACTTCTTGCTGATATTTGTTTATTAAAAAAATACAATTAGGGATGCCAATAACGATTATCAGAGGAGGGATCAAAGCCGTTAATACCGTAATTTCATAACGGAGCAAGCCCAGGATGCCAAAGGCCCACATCACCCCAATGATCACAACGCACATGGAAATAAAGGTTGCCCTTACACTCCGAAAGAAAAAGAAAAAAATTAGGGAAGTCACCAGCAGGGCTGCACCAATAAATTTGCCTATTTCGTCAATGATATTCTGAGAATTCATTGTCCTGATATAGGGCATGCCCGAAACTCTCACCTTTAAAGCAGTTTCCTCCTCAAAATTCCTGACGAGGTTCGACAGGTCTTGGAGGACAAAATCTTTCCTGACTGAGGTATTAACAATGTCCTGGTCCAGGTATACTATAGTTCTAAGGGTTTTACTCTCTCTGTTATAAAGGAGATTATCGTAGAAGGGAAGGTTATTGAACAGATGATTAGTAAGGCTGTCAATTTCTTGTTTTGACGTTAATTCCTGCTTAATTAAGGGTTGTAGAACAAATTCCTGTTTCTCATTGTCTTTAATCAATTCCTGTAAGTTGTCTGTGGAAACAACAAAATCGACCTCAGGAAAGGCATCGAGCTGCTTGCTCAGGGTATTCCATCTGCTAAAATTATCCGGGGTAAAAAGGTTGCTGTCTTTTACAGCGAGGACAATAGCATTCCCCTCTTCCCCAAATAGTTTCAGAAATTCATTGTATTCAAGATTTACAGGATGGTCATCAGGAAGCAAATTGGCTTCAGAGCTGGAGAAGCGCATGTGCTGCCATTGCATACCGAGGAAGAAGGTCATTGCTGCGATAAGAAGCAGGATCAGAATCCTATTTCTGAGGATGATCCTGGCAGTCTTTGCCCAAAAGCTCTGTGTAAGTTTCGCAACCATATATTCCTGATACGGGCGGCAAAGGTAGAAAATGGTGGTCAGTGTTCCTAAAAAGGGGAGAAGAAATACCAATGACCCAATACAAACCCGTAAAATTTTACGGGTTAACACTATAGGCCGCTACAGATTAGCTAACTTGAGAAACAAATCTATTTTGAAAAGATTAACACCACATAAGAAGTATCGCCTATTGGCACGCCGCCTTTATCGTTTTTTGATAATTGTGTGCGTTTTGGTGTTGATCCTTGCGGTAATTACTTACTATCTCGGAAGCCTGCCGGGCAATTAGTATTGGTATTTTAATGTAAGAAGGAAATTGTATTTCAGGAGTCTACTGTTAAACCTTCATGATCTCCGCTTCCTTGGCAGCCAGGAGCGCATCAATCTTATGGGTATAGCTATCGGTTAATTCCTGGACATCTATTTCGGCATTTTTCTCTAAATCCTCAGATATTTCCATTTGCTTAAGTTCCTTATTCGCTTCCTGTCTGGCGCTTCTGACACTTACCTTTGCATCTTCAGCTTCCGCTTTGGCTTGTTTAACCAATTGAATCCTGCGCTCTTCGGTTAGCGGAGGTACATTAATGATTACCATTTCCCCATTGTTCATAGGGTTAAAGCCCAGATTGGCATTCATAATGGCAGTTTCAATTTCCTGAAGTAAACTCTTTTCCCAGGGCTGGACGGAAAGGGTCCTGGCATCGGGGGTATTGATATTCGACACCTGGGATAATGGGGTCATTGATCCATAATATTCTACCATTACCGTGGAAAGCATAGACGGATTAGCTTTGCCGGCACGGATCTTAATGAATGCTTTTTCCAAATGTTCTATGGCCGCATCCATTCCCTCCTTTGTTGTGTCCAAAATAAATTTTACTTCTTCGTTCATATCCAATTATAATAATAATTAAACTTACGTAACCTTCCAATTACAAGTTAACTACGGTACCTATATTTTCCCCTGATACAATTTTCAGGAGATTGCCTTTTTTGTTCATATCGAAAACCACTATTGGTAGTTTGTTTTCCTGACTTAGGGTAAAGGCAGTGGTATCCATTACTTTCAATCCCTTATTGAGGACATCATTAAAGGATATCTTATCGAACTTGGTGGCCGTTTTATCCTTTTCCGGGTCACTTGTATATATCCCATCAACTCTCGTGCCTTTCAGGATAACATCCGCTTCAATTTCAATTGCCCTAAGGACTGCGGCCGAATCTGTGGTGAAATACGGATTGCCGGTACCCCCTCCAAAGATGACAACTCTGCCTTTTTCCAAATGCCTCATTGCCCTCCTTCTAATAAATGGTTCGGCTACTTCGTTGATTTTAATGGCCGATTGCAACCTGGTTTCCAGGCCTTTGTCTTCAAGGGCTGCCTGAAGGGCCAGGCCGTTTATAATCGTAGCCAACATTCCCATATGATCTCCCTGTACGCGATCCATGCCATTACTTTCACCGGCAAGGCCTCTGAAAATATTTCCGCCCCCGATCACAATAGCTACCTCCACTCCTGAATCAACTACCTTTTTTATTTCATCTGCATATTCCGACAGCCTTTTAGGATCAATACCATATTGTTTTTCTCCCATCAGGGCCTCCCCGCTTAATTTTAATAGTATCCGCTTATATTGCATCATATGTTGGCTTGATATCGAACAAAAATAATCAAAAAAATTAAGGGGGCTTCTGCTCATTATGCTTTAAAATTGTGCCAATTATTTGCCAATTTTGACCATAGACTAGCCTAATTTTAATATTCTTGTAGGAACTAAAGAACTCCAGAATCATGTTGCGTTATCTCCAATTATTTATCCTATTTACAATTCTTTTATATGGTTGCGGTGCAAAAAAAACCATATTAACAGCTGAAAAACAACCTGTTAGGGCCTATCTTGATTTGGTTGATATAATTGAGGACAAGGTTCAGGTGACCCTGGACCCGGGCGAATTCTCCCAGGATGATGTTACCTTTTATATTCCCAAGACCGTGCCGGGAACATACAGTATTGATAACTACGGTCAGTATATTGAAGGAATAATTGCGTACGACTATGATGGTGAGGAACTGGCAATTACAAACAAGGATAAAAACTCCTGGTACATCCAGGAGGGAAAAAAACTGGATAAACTGGTTTATTATGTAAACGATACTTACGATACAGAAAGCCAGGTAAGTGAAGCAGTCTTTTCTCCTGCGGGGCTCAACATTAAAAAGGGAGATAACTATATGTTGAATTTACACGGTTTTGTTGGATACTTCAATGATCTCAAGGAAGTGCCTTACGAACTGTTCATCAAAGTTCCTTCGGAATTGGAAGCAACCACCTCCCTGAGCCGGTTAGGAAGTTCCGGGGAAGCCGGGATTGATACTTTCGGAGCCCAGCGGTATTTTGAGGTAATCGACAATCCAATTTTTTATGGCAGGCCCAATACTACAGAGTTTAAGATCAATGACATAAACGTAACCATCAGTGTTTACTCGCCAAATAATGTTTATTCTGCCAATAGTTTGAAAGAGAGCATGGAGAAAATGATGAGTGCACAAAAGACTTTTCTCGGGACTGTTGATGGCACCAAAACATATACTATCCTGGTGTATTTGTCTACTCTTGCTCCGGACGATGCAGCTGGCTTTGGAGCTTTGGAACACCATACTTCCACGGTGGTGGTTCTTCCGGAACAGATGCCAAAAGAGGCCCTGGAGGCAGCTTTAATAGATGTAGTTTCGCACGAGTTCTTTCATATTCTTACACCTTTGAACGTGCATTCGGAGGAGATTCATTTTTTTGACTATAACGATCCAAAGATGTCACAGCATCTATGGATGTATGAAGGAACAACTGAGTATTTTGCAAACCTTTTCCAAATTCAGCAATCCCTTATTTCTGAAGAAGAATTTTATCAACGACTGGTAGACAAAATGCAGAATTCCAAAATATATGACGATAGCATGTCCTTTACCGAAATGAGTGCCAGGATTCTGGAATCACCTTATAAATCTAATTATGCCAATGTCTATGAAAAAGGAGCCTTGATTAACATGGCATTAGACATTAGGCTACGGGAATTAAGCGGAGGTGAAAAGGGAGTACTTTGGCTAATGAAGCAACTATCTCAAAAATACGATATGAATTCCCCATTTCGGGATGACCAACTTATCGAGGAGATCGTATCCCTGACTTTTCCGGAGATTCGGGAATTTTTCAATACTTACGTTGTAGGGGATCAGCCAATTGACTACAGCACTTTTTTGGCAAAGGTAGGATTGTTGCAAATCGAGAGCGAGGAACCAAGCGGGTTTTTCCTGAAGGATCAGATTCCTTACATAGATGTAGATCTTGAAGAAAACAATATCATTTTTGTGCGGAAGGGGATTACCCTAAATTCCTTTTTCAAGGATCTGGGAGCTCAGGGAGGTGACGTAATCAAGGAAATTAATGGCATTAAAATAAACCTTGATGCCATACGACCTATCATTGGAGAAAGTTTTGGCTGGGGACCTGATAAAGAAATAGAAATGATTGTACTTAGGGATGGAGAGGAAATTAAACTTAGCGGTAAAGCAGGTACTCCAACCGTTCTTGTCCAAAAAGTTGTGCCAGATGAAAACGCTTCCGAAACCTTGAAGGCACTAAGAAATTCCTGGTTAAAGGGATAGTAATAAATTAAAACTGGCAATGACACTGTTGAATTCAACAGTGTTTTTTTGTTTTAAAATGTAAAAAATATTTGTCTAAAAGTAAAATATACTTTACATTTGATAAAAAGTGCTTAGTATGAAAACAAAATATTTGCTTCCATCCAGATACAGGATGATTGGTTGGGTGATATTAATCCCTTCTGTTGTCTTAGGATTGTACGCCTTAATAAAGGACTGGGAACCGGCAGTTCTGGATCTTAGGGTTTTTGGGTTCTTTTTAGACGACACTTTTGGCACCGAAAAGCTTATGGGGTTAATGGAGAATAATGTCTTAAATGAAATACTCGGAATTCTGGTTATCATCGGAGGCCTATTTGTGGCATTCTCGAAAGAGAAGGATGAAGATGAGATGATTTCTAAAATACGACTGGAATCTTTGGTTTGGGCTACCTACTTGAACTATGGAATCCTTATCATCGCAT
>CBDUAW010000159.1:0-6067 GCA_965365215.1 uncultured Eudoraea sp.
TTTAAATACAGCATAAGACTGGTTTCTCCCTCATCAGCGTGATCCCCGTCTTCCTCAAAAATATCATGCCTGTCTACCGCCTTAAACCAATTGGAAAAACAAATAAACATGTCCGGATACCGCAATCCCAATTCCCTTACAAGGGGTTTAAAGTTATTGCCCCCGTGGCTGTTAAAAATGAGGAACTTTTTTATCCCCTGCCGATTCAGGGTCGCCGCTATATCGTCCAGGATTGCCAGTTGAGTTGACGGATTCAGATTCATATCCAGGTATATATCGGCCTGGCCCGTATTTACGCCAAATGGCATACAAGGCAAAACAACAGGCCTGGCTCCTTTCTCCCACGCCAATTTAGCAGCTTCTGCCGCTAAGGCTTCTCCCTCATATATGTCCGTACCATAAGGAAGGTGGTAATTATGGGCTTCAGTGGCGGCCCAGGGCAATACAGCTAAATCAAAACGAAAATCTTTGAGGTTTTTCCAGTTATTTTCCGCCAATATATAAGGCCTGATTTTCATAGAAAGTGTAATTAAAGTGCCAGTTTCATCCCGCTTGCACGTTCTTTAAAGGAGAAATAATATGCAGCCAGGATAGTAATTATAAAATAGATAGCCACAACGGCACTGCCCCATGACAGGTATTCATTAATGCCAAACCAGTCTCCACTGCCATAAATTAACCCCAATCCTGCTATCCCGCGTATCAATTCAATCCAGAAGGCATAGCTGGAACCGTCCATAAGGGAGGTATAGCCATAAATGCCGCTAAAAACGAATGCCCCAAATAGCAGGAGGCCATCAAACCCAATTTCCGAATAGTTGTAGAACATAAACAATAAAAGCAGCAGCGTAAAGATCATTTGAAAAATGGCATATCCCTTCATAAACCTACTTGCGGGAGTCTGGTATCGCTTAAAATGATATACGTCAGTGATTATCCTAACCGGGTATTTATCTTTCACATCTTCCGGTCGCCAACCGGTCGGCATAAACCAAATCCTGAATTTGTCCAGGATGCTTCTGGTTCGCCATGCATCCTGAATTAACCTCCATAGATGCTGAAAATTAATTACTATCGGATTCCATGTGGCAGCAGGTTTCAGCACTCCGTATTGTGGTGGCACCTCTTTGAGTTCCTCTTGAAATGTGCCGAACATTCTATCCCAAATGCAAAGGATTTGTCCCAGGTTTTTATCGATATACTCTGGATTAATCGCATGATGTACCCTGTGCTGTGATGGTGTAACAATAACATATTCAAGAAAACCCATTTTTCCAATATGTTGCGTATGATACCAAAATTGAGCAAATAGATGAATAGGTGCCAGGATTGCAATTACCTCCCTTGGAACGCCTACTAAGGCAGCGGGTAATAGTAGCAAAGGAAAATATCCTAATAGATTGGATATGGATTGTCTAAGGGCACACGCAAGGTTAAATTGTTCGCTGCTGTGATGGATAACATGCTGGTTCCAAAAGAAATTTATATGATGACTCAGCCGATGGTTCCAGTAGCCCGCAAAATCCATTGCTATGAATGCAACCAACCAAACCATCCAGGTGTTCCGGATCTCTATAACCGCCAGATGGTCTACCAGATAAGGGTAACTGACAATAATGACGCCCAGACCCAGAGAATCCTTCACGATATTGGTAAGGCCAGAACTGATACTACTTACCGTGTCCATCACCTTATACTTTTGATTTTTTATAAAATAACCGTATAAAATTTCCACCAATAGGAGTACTATAAAGAAAGGGATGGCGTATAAAAGGGCATTTGCGTAAGACTCCATAGAACTAGATGACTACCTCGGATATTGCTGCGTTGACCCTCTTTAATTAAATGGCCCTACCATGATATGGGCCCTGTGCGTCCCCGGATCCATCAACCAGGGCATTCCAGGCGCATGAGGTTTATCGGGTAAACCTGTGGATTCTGTAGTGGCAAATGGTGTATAAATGACATACCGAAATTTTCCATCTTTCAGATCCCCGGTTTGAGGGTCATAATTTTCCTGTTTGCCATAATAGACGTACATCATACTTGGTTCTTTGGGCATGGAAAGTGTGCCATCTGCTACTTCCTTTCCACGTATATCACGTTTTTCCTTGAAATCCTTCCCCATTGCCGTCAGTTCCCTTCCACGTGCCATAAACGGCTCGAGTTTTTTTGAGTAGCAGCTAACATTAATCCCTTCTCTAGAAGGGTCATCACCTATACAAACAAGATTATTACTTCCCTCGCGAAGAACAACCAATTCCCCTTCATCATTATAACCGTAAACCATAGCTCCGTCTTTGTCCTTATCTGGCGCCGGAAGTACTGCTGTCTTTATTTGAATCTCCTTTGAAAGTGGCATTGTGTCCTGCGCTACGGTATTCAGGGAACCCAGAATAACGATAATTACCAATAAATTCTTAACTCTCATAACCAATGAATTTCCTTAAAGATAATCATCAGCTAAGAGAATCTCAAATAATAGTGTATTAAGGAATTACAGACCAGTTTTTTATCTTTAAAAACCGCCTGCTTAATTACATTGTAACGCGTAAGTATCTTCCTCATCCTTGATCCATTGCGCAGGGATATCATCCAATTGTGCTGCATTTACCCTGATGCATGTAAGAGGGTTGTTTTGCACATCGAAGGTATTCAATTGAACTACATTGGTGATTCGGGAAACGTCTATGGCTCCCAAAGAATTACCCGCAAGACTTAATTGCTCCAGCGCTGTGTTATCACTGATATCCAAAGTGGTTAAAGCGTTATTTTCAACCGCGATCTTTTCCAGATTTGGCAAATCGTTTACGAGCAGCGAGCTTAAGGAATTGTTATTCGCAAAGACGAATTTCAAATTTTGATTCCCAGACACATTGAGTGTAGTAAGATCGTTGTCACTTACCCACAAGCCTACCAGCGAAATAAAATCCTCAATTCCGCTTAAATTGGTTATTCCCTTGTCCTCAATAACAAGATCTTCGATAGTTTCAATAGAAGCTGTTATGACTGACCCGTCTACCTGATCGTCCAGGTCCAGGTCAACAAGGGCCTGTTCAAAATTACTATCAGGGATATTGGTCCTGCTGGGCTTTACCAACTCCTCCACAATTATGTCTCCCGGAGGGGCAGAACTATCAGTTGAGCAACTAAGCAGCATAGCGAATAAGGCCAGGCAACCAGCTAATGATTTCTTTTTCATAACGTTACATTAATTACCAAATCTCTGGTTAGGATGTATGGAACTTGATTTTTGTAACGCTGTAAAGATAATTCATTTATTTTATTTCAGCTGCGCAAGGCTATTTTCCAAGGTCAGGATCTTGGCTTCTGCATCTGCTGCTTTCTTTTTCTCCAGAGCTACAACCTGCTCAGGAGCATTGTTCACGAAGCGTTCGTTCGTTAGTTTTTTCTGGACGGACTGCAGAAAGCCCCTTGTGTATTGTAATTCCTCTTCCAGTTTTTTCTTTTCAGCTGAAACATCTATATGTCCGGCTACGGGTATAAAGAACTCATTGCTCTTAACCCGGAAGGAGAGCGCTCCATCAACCTTGGTATCAACATAGGATATGGAAGATACATTGGTCAATTTTTGGATTACCTCATCCCATTTGTCAGACACATTTTCCTTATTCAGAACCGACAGTGTTAAGGCTTCCTTCATAGGAATATTTTTCTCTTTCCGGATGGTTCTAATTCCTGATATTACTTCCTTTGCAATCCTAAATTCAGAAATCAAAATCTCGTCTACTTCGTTTGCCTTTGGCCAGCTGGCAATAACCAGGGCTTCCTCAGGGGTCCGTGCTGCCATCCGTTGCCATACTTCCTCAGACAGAAAAGGCATAAAGGGGTGCAAAATTTTCAAATTTTCTTCAAACAAGGCCACAACAGAACTTAAGGTCTTAGTGTCTATTGGTTGCTGATACGGTGGTTTCACTATTTCCAGAAGCCAGGAGCAAAAATCGTCCCAAATCAACTTATAAATGGTCATCAGGGCATCAGAAATTCGATATTTATTGAAATGGTCCTCAATTTCTAACAGGGCCGCGTTGAAACGGGCCGTGTACCATTCAATACCTACCCGCGCAGACGCAGGCTGCTCAATATCTGCACCTTCCCAGCCTTTAACCAGTCGGAAAGCATTCCAGATTTTATTGGCGAAGTTTTTTCCTTGTTGGCAAAGTACCTCATCAAATAGGAGGTCATTCCCCGCAGCGGAACTTAAAAGGAGCCCTACGCGAACCCCATCGGCCCCATAGTTTTCTATTAATTTAAGTGCATCCGGGCTATTTCCGAGCGACTTAGACATCTTTCGTCTTTGCTTATCACGGACAATGCCGGTGAAATATACATTGTTAAAGGGTCTTTCTCCTCTAAATTCATAGCCGGCAATGATCATTCGGGATACCCAGAAAAAGATGATATCGGGGGCTGTTACCAAATCGCTTGTAGGATAATAGTAGGTAACTTCTTCGTTGTCAGGGTCCAGTATTCCCCCAAAGACACTAATTGGCCACAGCCAGGAAGAAAACCAGGTATCCAGTACATCATTGTCTTGTTTAAGATCTTCCAAAGTGAGCTCCTTCCCTGACTTTTTTATGGCCGTTGCCAGCGCTTCCTCCGGGGTCTCTGCTACTACCAGGTCGTCTTGCCCGTCTCCATAATAATATGCCGGAATGCGTTGTCCCCACCACAATTGACGGGAAATATTCCAATCTCGGATATTCTCCATCCAGTGCCGGTAGGTATTCTCGAATTTTTTTGGGAAAAATTTAATTTCTCTGGTATCCAGAACTGATGTAAGGGCCGGCTTAACCAAATCCTCCATCTTCAGGAACCATTGTTCTGATAACCTCGGTTCAATAATTACTTTGGTCCGTTCTGAAGTCCCAACCTTATTGGTATAGGGCTCTGTTTTTACCAGAAAGCCCTTTTGGTCAAGTTCTTTCACGATTTCTTTACGAACAACAAAGCGGTCTTTCCCTTCATAGTGCAATCCAAAAGAGTTGAGACTGGCGTCCTCATTAAAGATATCGATTGTATCCAGTTGATGTTTCTCGCCAAGCTGCTTATCATTTTCATCGTGAGCAGGGGTTACTTTCAGACAGCCTGTACCAAATTCAATATCAACATATTCATCTGTAATAATGGGGATAAGCCGATCACAGATAGGTACTATTGCCTTTTTACCCTTGAGATGTGCATAGCGGGGATCTTCGGGATGGATACAAATGGCGGTATCCCCCAGGATAGTTTCCGGTCTGGTAGTGGCTATCGTAACTCGTTCTTCGCTGTCTTCAATGGGATAAGACAAATAATAAAGTGCTCCCTTCTTCTCCTCATAGATAACTTCCTCATCTGAGAGTGTAGTTTTCGCCTCAGGATCCCAATTCACCATGCGGTATCCCTTGTAGATCAGCCCTTTATTGTAAAGATCAACAAAAACCTTAATTACAGAAGCCGACATATCGTCGTCCATTGTGAATTTAGTACGATGCCAGTCGCACGAACATCCAAGTTTCTTTAATTGCTCCAGTATTACTCCCCCATAGTTATCTGTCCATTCCCATGCGTGTTTTAGGAATTCTTCCCTGCTGATGTCAGACTTTGGAATACCCTCTTCTTTTAACTTGGCAACAACCTTAGCTTCGGTAGCAATAGAAGCGTGATCCATTCCGGGAACCCAACAGGCATTTTTTCCCTGTAAACGTGCCCTCCTTATTAATACATCCTGCAGCGTATTATTAAGCATATGGCCCATATGAAGCACCCCGGTAACATTCGGTGGAGGAATTACTATGGTATATGGCTCTCTTTCATCAGGGACAGAACGAAAATATTGATGTTCCATCCAGTAATTATACCATTGATTTTCAACCTTTTGAGGCTCATATTTCGATGGAATATCCATTTTCGGTACGGTTTTTGTCCTATTGGGTGGAGGTATTAAAAAAAGACTATCGCTTCAATATGTTAAACTTGCGATAATCAGTTGATTTTACCTGTTAAATAAATACGAAACAAAAATAAGTAACGTTAGTAGATAACAAAAGAATTTTGGATGTTC
>CBDUAW010000160.1:0-6056 GCA_965365215.1 uncultured Eudoraea sp.
GGCCACAGACCTGGCAATATTGGAATAATACCGGTCGCCGATAAAATCCGGAACCGTGAATTTGCCGAATTTCCTGAGGTAGGGGGCAAGGAGCAGGGCCAGAAGCACGTAGCCCCCGGTCCAGCCCATAAGGTAAACCGAAGCGTCGTAGCCGCTGAACGAGATCAATCCCGCCATAGAAATGAAGGAAGCCGCAGACATCCAGTCGGCCGCAGTAGCCAATCCATTGGCCAAAGGAGGAACCCCACCCCCGGCAACGTAAAAGTCGTTTGTAGAACTGGCCCTGGACCATATGGCTATCCCAATATAAAGCAGAAAAGTAAGCACAACCAAGGTCAGGGTCCAGGCCTGTACGTCCATAATAGCAGTGTTGTTTGGTTACAATGGTTATTCCTCGTATCCGAATTTCTTGTCCAGACGATTCATTAATCGAACATATACAAAGATCAGGATCACAAAAACATAAATTGAGCCCTGTTGGGCAAACCAGAAACCCAGTTTAAACCCACCCAAAGGAATCTGATCGAGAAAATCCTTAAAAAGAATCCCAAAGCCGTAAGATACTATGCCCCAAATACACAAAAGTATCCCGAGGTATCGCAAATTAATCTTCCAGTACCTTTTTGCTTTTTCAGATTTATCCATACAGGGGTCTATGGGAATAAATATAAGTATTCCCGGCAACTATATATCTTATCGCAAAGAAGTTTTTATCTCGCTTGGCTTATGCGAGCCAATAAAGTCAATTAAAGGAAATATCTCTTAGTATAAGATATTGTAGTTAAGGACAACTATTAACTGTCTTTCGTTTTGTTTATGCAGCACCTCCAAACAATACACCCCATTTGTACAATTGTTCAGGATCTTATCTTCCCCGTATCCAATAGTATAGAGGATATTGGATTCGGGCACCCCTTCTTTTTTCAGATAACTTTTAATTGCATCTGCCCTTGCCTGTGATAGTCTGAAGTTGGTGGCACTTCCCCCACGGCTATCTGTATGTACCTCTATGCGGAGTTGCAGTTCCGGGAATTTCTTGATTATTTCCACAACTTTATCCAATTCCAGGGCCACTTCGGGAGTAATTCTGGATTGTCCTCTTTTAAAATAAGCCTTGTTAAGTTTTAAAACCGTTTGTCCTTCTTTCTCTTCTACAAGATCCTCAATGAATGAAATTTCCATCTTAAAGGCAGCCTGCTGGATCGTTTCCATATCAGATTCTTCAAACGAACCACTGTAGCTAGAATATCTTTCTTTAGTGGCCTCAATAGTTATCCCGGATTGCCACGGAATTTCTACCCTGTACTCTCCCCTCTCATTGGAATATATCTCTTTAAGTAATTTCCCGTTGACATCTAAAAGTCTAATCTGAGCCTTGGACACCCCTTGTCCCGAAACAGGGTTGCTGACTACCCCCTTTAAAACAAAGGTTTTTAGGCCTGGCTTTTCGGCCACCTTAAATCCGTAAATATCATCATTTCCGATTCCTCCTGGCCTATTAGATGAGAAATACCCAATAAGACCTTCGTCTCCATAATTCTTAATTATGAAACCAAAATCGTCATAGCTAGAATTGATTCCAATTCCCAAATTAATAGGAATACTAAAAAAATTATCTTCTTGCATTTCAGATTTATAGATATCCATTCCTCCCTGGCCATAAAAAACATCTGAAGCAAAGTAGAAACTATTCTCAAAAATAAAGGGCGCTATTTCATTCCCTGGGGTATTTATCCTTGGGCCAAGGTTGGCCGGCGAAGACATAATAAGTCCATTATTCGTAAATACGTAGTAAATATCGGTACCTCCATATCCCCCTTCCAATTCCGCAGCAAAATATAGCTTGCTGGTTTTCGCATCATAAAATGGATAATAGAATGAAGTATTAAGATCTCGCAAGGCGTATTTAAACGTTCCGATGTTATCAATCATTCCCAGAGACAGTGCATTTTTGCCTTCTTCGGTAAAAAGCATTTCCCCTTCCTCCATATTGGAACTAATGTAAAATAATGTATTTAATTCCTCAGCATAATATGGGGTTGCCTGATGATAAGGACTAGGAGGTATCTCCTTAAAAGGGGCACTCCCCATAAGGTCCCCATCTTGTCTAACATTGGCAATGAAGATATCCATATAGGATTCGCCGGATGGCCCATATACCGGTTTTTCGCCATGGCCCCGGGCACTGGTAAAAAGTAACCTGTCTTTGTAGAACATTGGGGAAAAGTCTGCTTGCGGACTGTTTTCTCTAATATTGAAAATCTCAAAATCCAAAGTTGTGTTTTCTACTTTCTCGAATAAATCATAATTGAATTCTGCATTTTCGAGTAATTCTGGTGTAAATACCGTTTGCTTTGTATTTAGGTAGGCATTTATACGCTCCTTGCTTTCTGTTCGACTCATAGAAAGAAGCATCTTATTGACATATTCCGCGGACATTGTCGTATCTTTTTTAAAGACCTCGAGATAAGTCTCCACGGCACTTTCGTATTTCCCCGTTTTTAAATACGCATCCGCGAGGTTGAGCATTTGCTTGTTGCTGAGAGGCTTCTCGTTTCTCTGTTTTAGGTAAGCGCCAATTGCTTCCTTATACTTGTATTCAAAATACAAGGCGTCACCTTTAGAAATATTTTGTTGAGCCCAACAAAATCCTGAAATGGTCAATAAAATAAGTGTTACAATTTTATTCTTCATAATCAGGTAATTAGAAAAATCTTGGAGTATCTATTTGCTTTGGTTTACCACGCAATTTCTTTTCTTTATTACGTTTATCTCTATCCCGTCCCGAACTTAAATTAAATTTTAAAATTACTTCATGTGACCCTTGATTATACTCCCCTAAGCTAGTAGTATTATAATCATAGGCATATCCAACAAACATACTACTAGACACCTGGAAGCCCGCCAAACCACTTACTGCATTATCTATGCGATAAGAGGCGCCTAGCGTAAAAACATCATTTAGCAAAAAATTAGTGGAAATATCAAACTTTAGAGGCAATCCTTTCAAATAATTGGCCAAAAATGCGGGTTTGAATTTTAATGCATCGGATAACTCAAAAACATAACCTCCAATAAAATTCATCTGAATCTGATCATTTATTAAAGAAGATATTTCTTCATCTTTAATAGTACTGGTTAAAAAATTAGGGACAGATAATCCCAAATACCAATTATCGGAATACAAAAACATACCTGCTCCTATTGTTGGATAAAACTTATTGATGACCTGATTATTCAATAAGGGTTCATTGGGGTTTTCAAATGTTCCCTTAGAATAGTCTACATTAATGGCAGAACCCCCGGCATCAATCCCGAATGATAATTTTGTCATATCAGAAACATTCACCTGAAAAGAGTAGGCGATATCAAAAAAAGTTTGAGTAGTTGGCCCTAATTGGTCATTTACTACGTTAAAGCCTAAGCCATTTTTCTCGTTTGAAAGTGGAATATTAGCCCCAAACCTTATGATCCTGGGTGCACCGGGAATATCGATCCACTGTGCCCGATATAAACCTGAAATATCAATATTTTCTACCGTACCAACATAGGCAGGGTTAAAACTTCCAATATTGTACATATACTGGGTATACTGCGGTTCCTTTTGACCAAAGGAATCAACTATGCCGAATGCAATAGCAATAATCAGAATCAGATACTTCTGTCTCTTTTTTAAGATCATAGTTTTATCTAATGATTTGGATCCACCCTTTTCTAACTTCTGTACCATCTCCCAGATCAAAAATATAAAAATAGGTGCCGGTAGGTAATTCTCCGTTATTTCCATCTCCATTCCAGCTATTGTCATAAGGTGCGGCCGAAAACACTTGATTTCCGTACCTGTCGAATACCTCTATTGAATTTTGGGGATATGTTTCAATACAATTAACTACCAGGAAATCATTGACTCCATCGCCATTTGGGGAAAATTGATTAAATAAGAATCCACATATACTATTTGATCTGGGGATCACCGCAACTGTAGCAGAGGCCGTGTTATTACTTGGATCGATATCAGTAGGAACAGAAGTTCTAATACTTGCTATATTGGTAAGTGTTCCTTGCGATATAACTCTTACGCTTAATTCTAAAACCGCCACTTCCAACGCTCCTAAGTTGGTAATTTGCCATTCGCCAAGAAGCACATCATATGTTCCCAAGGTAGTGATATGCGAAATGTACTCAAACCCTGATGAGGCTCCTACCAGTTCGTCAATTGTAATTTCCTGAGCAACATTTTGTGACAAATTCGATATTGTAACGGTAAAGAGAATTTCACTTCCTCCGAATGGATTAGGATTGTCAACGGTTTTTTCAATTAACAAATCAAAATCAATAATATTACATGCTGCTGAAATTACCGGATCACAAGGATCAAGTGGATCACTACCATTAACAACTTCATCCCCATCGTTAATCTCATCATCATCTGAATCAGGATCATTTGGATCTGTTCCCAATAAAGCTTCCTCCCCGTCTGTTAATCCGTCATTATCGCTATCAGTATCGCATGCATTAACAAAAATGGTTACTTCTGAAGAAGTATTAACGCAGGGCGCCAAAGCCCCTGTTGTGGTGTAGGTAAAAATATAGTTGCCCTCTGTGAGCCCCTCAAAATCTACCGTATTTCCAACCCCAATCGCAACTGCGCCACCGGAAGGGTCTGTGGTAATTGTCCAATTACCTGGATCTGCACCTGTTAAAAAATCATCCAAATCAATACCGGTTGGCCCGTTTATCGCAATATTACATGCGGAACCGTTGCTTGGTGTTCCTGCCGAAGGCGGTATGTTTACCGTTACATTTACAGCCTCCCTTTCTGAATTACAGCCATTTGCCGTTGCTTCCACCCAAAACGTGGTGGTTTCCGAAACATTTGGAGTAAAGGTAGCCAGGCTGGATAAAACTACCGTGCTCGTTTGAGAAGCATACCAATTGAAACTCGGTGCTTCCGGGCTGTCTGGAATTTCACCGCTAACACTAAGAGTAGCTATTCCAGGGCCACATATTGTATCATCTGTTGTCCCGGTGATTATAGGGGTACGATTCAGAATCAAGGTGATCTCCAAAGTAGGACTGACACAGTTATTTACAGCATCGTAGAAAAATCCATAGTAGGTCCCTGGATTGGGATTCGCTACTTGAACATCATTCAAATGACCGGCAACCACTAGTGGATCAGGGTTAATACTCCAGGTAAGGGGAGCAGCAACAGTTGAAATGCTGGTTGTAAAATCGTTTAGGCTTAAATTGATCACATCACAGAACAAAGGGGATACATCAGGATTTAATACAGGTGCTGTATTGCCTGCATCACAAGGGAGGGCACAATCTGTAACGGATATTGTAAGGGATGATGAAGCATCATTACAGGGAGCAACTGCTGTATTTGTAGTATAGGTAAAGATATAGTTCCCATCTGGTTGCCCTACAAAACTTACCGTATTGTTAGGGTTGATCGAAATTGATGCACCACCCGGAGCTGTGGTAAGAGTCCAATCCCCAGGATCTTCCCCTGAAATCTGGTCATCCAGATCAATAACAGAAATACCATTAGCCGAGATACTACAGGCGGCAGCATTGGTTGTATTTCCGGCAGAGGGGGTGGTATTGAACGTAAGCGTAACCTCAAGCGCCGGACTTGCACAATCGTTTAGGGCATCATAAAAGAAGCCGTAATACGTATCTGAAGTGGTTGCCACGGTGCTCCCCAAATGAGCCCCTGTGTTAGTCAGATTTGGATCCGTGCTCCAGGTCAAAACGGAATTAGGGGGTGCCGTAGTATTGGTGTAGGTGTTTAGGTCTTGGCCAGATGAATCACAGAATTCTGTAGGCACTGCCGTTTCCAGGATGGGCGCTGTGGTCCCAGCCGCGCAACTATCATCGTCAATGATTGTTCCGGTGGCGTTACCGCCCCCGCTCAGGCCTACCCCGTTTGAAGGAGTGCCCAACTGAATGGAAAAAGTTTCATCGACTTCTACCTCTAGGTCATTAATCAAGGCCACTTCAATGGTCTCGGTTTCCCCGGCAGAACCGGCAAAAAATATTGTTCCGCC
>CBDUAW010000161.1:0-6046 GCA_965365215.1 uncultured Eudoraea sp.
TACCTGAAACTTACCATCGGCAAGCTTCGCATCCGGGGCAATGCAGATGGCTTTGCCAAAGTAGCACCCATTGGCCACTGCCATTTGCAACAATTTCCCCTCCCATTGCCAGGAACTACTGGTACAGCGCACTTCTTTTTTGCTATAGCTAAGAAAGCCTTTTATGATATGCCAGAAATAGCTGAACCCGGGGCTTAACATACCAGAAGATTGTTCTATTTTCTGAACCACTTCCGGGCCGAGACCTATTCCTGCAATATTGATGAAATACCGCGTTTCATTGGGATTTTGCAATGTTATTTTTCCAAGGTCTATATCCCTGGTGGTATTAGATTGAATAAGTGTAAGCAGTTCTTTAATGGAGTTGGTGATATGAGCACTTCTGGCAAAATCATTGGCCGAACCATAAGGGAGTATCCCTATGACCGGGTAATCCTGAGCAGGTAATTTACTTTTTAACACCCCGTTGACCACCTCATTCAGGGTGCCATCGCCCCCTACAGCAATCAGGAAATTGCAGCTGTTCCCAGTAGCTTGCCGGGCCAGTTCAATAGCGTGTTTTTTCCTTAAGGTGGATATAAACTGTACTTCCTCCAAACCGCTTTGGCGACAGGATTGTTGAAGTTTTGGGAGCACCCTGGCGAGGCGGTTGTTTTTATTGTTGACTACAAAGACTATTTTCATTCGGACTGGAGGGATTGGCAATTAGCTAAGGCCAATAAGTAGTTCTATGTTTTGATCATCTCTTTCTTACTTTTTCAATTTGGCCACTTCTATGGGAATGAATTTTGGCAAATAACTTGGGGTACAGTTTTTGGCAACAATTTCGTCTTTGTAAAGACCAGTGTCTTCCCCAATTTTTATACATCTAGCCCGGTACTCTTCCTGCCATTTCCCAATCTGCCCTGCGGTATAATTCATTGCCCATTGCACTTCAGGTTGTTCATTAACCATGTTGGCTTCAATAGCACCTAATAAGTCTTCCGTATTTGAATGATTGGTATTTCCCATCCACCGTAGCCTTGCCTGATAGTACCAGAAAATGCGCCTTTGCAATGCTGATGGGCTATGCTCCCAGGATGTTATCAGGCCAATGGTCTTTTTGTCCTTGGCCAGCTGGTTCGCCATCAACCAGTCGATCAACTGGTTGCGTTGATCCATTTCGTGCTTTTGCATGTCCTTATCGAGTTGGTCTATGACCTCCTGGGAAAGGCGTTTTTTGTCCATAATTAGAATTGCCAGCTGGCGGGGCAGAAATTCAGCTGTAGACCACAATTCCAAAGCGAGATCATGGTCCATTTTAATTTCTTTTGCCATTTTTCGCAAATCGCCCAGTTTTGTATTCTTGTCAATCTGGGCATAAATCTCCTTAGCTTTTGATGATAATGCCATAATTTATAAGGCTTATGGTTATTTGTTCCAGGTCTTGAGAATGCCATAGCTTGGCAGCTTAATTGGCAAATAGGCTCTTTATTCTAGATCTTCATTGTTTATTTGATAATCGTATTGATAAAACCGCTTCGATGGCTTGGTAAATAGCCAGTCATCCTCTACCGCATAGATGTTTTTCCCCTCAGTGTCTTGTTTGAAAACCTTAAGAATTTCATTCGACTCATTCACAATATAAACAGAGTCGAATTCAACCAGGGAGGGTTCAAGAAAGCCACCAGTGGTGGACATTCCTTCCTGAAATAAAACCGTTTCATTAGCCTCCAGCTGCAATGCTTCCTCGGAGCCTGTAGTGGGAACGAACACTATCGACAAAGGCTCTGAGGTGGCATTGGTAATATCAGCATCCATCAGGGAAACAGGGTCGCAGCCTGTGAATAGTATTATAGTAAGTAGGAACAAGATCAACTTTTTCATTTGGCGATTGTTTTTTAATTTTCGTTTGGACTCAGCAAGGACCTGCCTGGGTATGTTCATTCAAGACCATCAATAGCAACGGGTGTTAGGAAATAGTGTTTAATGCTTAACGAAATATTCCACAAGCGTAAAATCGGACCTGCCAGTATTATCTTTATAATGTCTTTTATGGGTCATTTTGAGCTTTTCATCACTGAGTTCATAGGTTACAGCACTTTCAGCAAATACCTGATCCCAGAGAAGTTCAAAATTCTCAGCTCCTTTTTCCACTTCAATGGCAACTTTTTCACCCCAATCACAATCTTGAGGTAAACAAGAACCCCACATTTGAACTACGAAGCGGTTGTTATCATAAGATATTTTGCATCTAGTAATCATTTTTTTTTGTTCGCTGCTGGTATTAAGCCACAGGCCACTAAAGTCACTAGTACTAATCTTTTCCAGCGCTGCCTGGGCCTCCAGGGAGGCCCTGTCATTAATAGGTATTGGAGATGTAATGCAGGTACCCCAAAAGAGTATTAACAGTGAGATAACAGTGAGGAATATTTTCATAAGTTTCGAATTTTTACTTTTATGAACAGACCAATGCGGATGCTATTAAGACAAAACTAAGATAGGAAATAAAGACATTCTTTAGGGCGCAAAGGGGCATTATACCACACTGCCAATGGTATGCTGGGCAGGGAAAGGAAATTATTGTGCCTAATCTTTTCGTCAATATCTAAATTCCATACGCTTTTTTAGCACTGGCTATTTGTTCCTTTTCTGTTGTTTCAGGATAGAGAATATAACTTGGAGCAATAATGGGTTTCACCTTCTCGGGCATAATCTTGGTAATGGTCTTAAATGGAAATTTTCCTCCGGTCATTTCGCTCAATATTTTTTCCATTTCAGCGAATTCCGAATGCGTTTTCCCGATAATCTTCGCTTTTCCTTTAATCTGAAATCCTTTCTGCACAAAAACCTCAATAAAGCTCACACAAATATTTTCATTCCGCTCAATATTTCGGACGGTTTGAGGGGAAGCTATATTGGCTATTATAATACTATCATTACCATAATAGGTAAAGCATTCTTTTGGGGAAACATTGGGAATGTTTTCAGGAGATGTAGTCGCAAGCCAGCACAGTACGCTTTTGTCTATATAATCCCTTATTTCTTTTGTTAACTCCATTTCTTCAGATTATTTATTGGAAGGAATCGGACCTTATTTCCAGCTTTGTAATTCAATAAGATTTCCTTCAGGGTCTCTGGCGTATACAAAGGTAATTTCGCCAACGCCCTCAACTTGTCTTTTCGTAATTTCCCCATTGGAATACCCTCCATTATTTTTCACATCCTGAAGAACTTTTTCCACACTCTCAACTTCAAAGGCAATATGCCCAAAACCCCTTTTGTTCGGTTGTACAAATGCCTGATTTTCCATTTCTCCGTAGTGGTATATTTCAAGGGTAGGGCCGTCTTTTCCATGACCAGGCAATAGCAAATGCGCTCCTTCCAATTTGGCATTTTTGAGTCCGGTACCTTTTTCAAGCCATTTTCCAGATTGTTTTCTGATAGGAGGAACCATTTTACAATTGAAAGTCTTAATGTAGAAATCCACAAGGGCCTTCCAATTACTACTGACAATATTCGTGTGGGCAAATCTCATATTCTGGAATCTTCAAATCGCTTTTTCTACCTCTGACATTATTATATGGTTTTCAAAATGCCCACCGGCTAGCTCATAATATAACCATATTTTGCTTCCCACCTTATTCAGCTGGGTTTGAATGTAAACAGTTTTAAGGGGAGTTACCACGGTTGACAAAGTCATTTTTTGTAGAAGGTCAGTGGGCTTCTAAAAAGTCAAAATATTGGTCCATTTTAAAAGAAACAGTGTTATAGTAGTAAGTATAAGACTGTAAAAGATCGCAGCTTGCCAATTATATAATCTCGTGGGCCATTGTTTCCACATTTTTGTTCCGTATTCTTTTTTATAATAGGCTCCCCCCAGCCTCAAAATAAGAAAAGTGTATAGTACAAAGATCAGTACTACAATTAATAATATCCATTTCTTTTCCATTTTAGAGCCTTTTAGTTTTATGCTTAGCTTGTACCAAAGGTACTGGCAATAAAGCCTGCCAGCACCTGGTATTTTTTTGGTTTGTTAAAAATAGGGAAAAAGAGTGAAGTAGTAAGACCGGAGTCCCGGACAGTCTTAGCTACAGGTATTATTTTAATGCTTTGTCTTTACTGTCGCCTAAATGTTACTTATTTCTCAATTTGTTTTGCTGTATATACTGCCGGGATGTCCCAGGCTTCTTTTATCCTGCCATCAACGATCCGCCACACAACTACGGCATCAATTACTAATGAGTTTCCGTTTAAAGTCATGCTATCTTTTACATGAGTAACCACTAGTTCATCGCCCATTGGAGTTATGGATAGGGGGGTCACCTTAAATGTTCCCTCTGTTTCCCCTGCTATTTTTCCGAAAAATTCCATAAAGCCCTGCCTGCCTGCATAATCCCCATGCATATGTGGCAGCATCGGGTTAAAATAGTGGAAAACGGCATCTTCATCTATAATTTCAATGGAGCCGGCAATATTGGCCGGGTTAAACTGTTGCATAACTTCAATATTCGGGTGCTCTTTCTTCATAACCGTGCTCTTCCGTTAATATGCAATGCAAATTTCGAAGGTACCATCTTCAATACCTATGATATTGGTCAACCCTTAAAAAGATTACTTTTATTAAGCTGTGATGTTTTAGGATTCGCACTTGTGTCTTTTGGTTTGTGAAAGGAAAGTAGCGAGACTAACGTACCAATTATGGGATTAACCACATGGGAATTCGTAGGTTTTTCAAGTAAGTTGGAACAAGCAATAATTTTTAGACCTTGTTGTGAATAGTTTTAATTTTTGATTTTTTCAATAGCTGGAATTATATACAAGTTCATAATCTCATCTGTATAATTATGAGCATTTCTATTATTATAATTAGTTGAAGTTATTACTACAGCTAATTCCAAATCAGGAGTTGCTAAAACTTTATTTCCACCATTTCCCGCCATATAATAAGATTTGTACTTTTTATTATTTCCAAACTCCTTTAACCAAAGTAAATAACCATAATCTGTATCATCGTAAGCATTTGCCTTAGGTGTCGTTGCTTTTTCAATCCATGAGGACGAAATAATCTGTTTCCTATTCCATTCCCCTTTGTTTAAGAGCAATTGAATTAACTTTAAAAAATCTCGACTCTTATATTCACTTCCTCCGGCAGTATTTAATATATTGTTAGGTGTATAATGCAAGGTGTAATCTTCAATTTCAAGGGGTTTAAACAGGTATTGTTTTGCAAAATCATCTAATGGCATACCAACGGCAGACTGCAAAATTTCTGCCATAGTAGCAGCTCCAGCTGAGCAGTAGCTAAAGGCACGCCCGTATTTTTGTTTTTCTGGTTTTGGTTCCCATGGATAAGAACGAATTGGTAGGTCTAAAAAAAATTTTGTCCAATCTTCTATAATGTACATGCGTTCTTCATTCCCTCTTGAAAAACGATTATTGTCACTGCATTCTAAAGTAGAACTCATTGTAAGTAGATCTTCAATGATAATATTTTGTTTTCTTTTGTCCGGATTTTTTACAGGCATTTTGTTTTGGAGGTACTTGAATATTTTATCATTCTCAGATTTTACGAATCCTTTATCTATTGCAATCCCTGTTAGTATAGTTGCCATAGTTTTAGTTACGGAACGCGTATTATGCTTAGATTCAAGGTTATTTTTATTATAGTACTTCTCAAATAGAACTTTACCATTTTTGGCAATTAATATACTGGTAATTTGTTCATACTTACCCGTTTTAACGATGCTGTCCATAGCCGTTATTAATGGGCTTTGATACTGGTTGACTTCTAGAAAATTGAGCTGGGCGTTTAATTGAAAAGTGAAAAAAAAACTTATAATGAATAAATATTTCATCGATAACATCTTAAGAGTTTACAGTATTCAAATCTAGGCAATAGTATAAACCTTTGATAGAATGAAATTAACATTACATAATTTTGGTTTTAAATTGTTTTGGGGTTAGACCCATATAAGTTCTAAAGGTTCTTATCAAATGACTTTGATCAGAAAAACCGCAGTTAAATGCGATATCTAAAAAAGATTGATTGGTGCTTATAATTAGA
>CBDUAW010000162.1:0-6013 GCA_965365215.1 uncultured Eudoraea sp.
ACATGGTCCCGGTAGGGATCTCTGGCGTTGTGTTGCATGTGTCCCACGAGGATATTGTGCCAGTCCACCACATATAATGAACCATCCGGGGCAAACTCCAGATCTACCGGCCTGAAGTTAAAATCCTTACTTTGAATAAGGTCCTGGCGATGTTCTAAGGCATAGCCGGTTCCCTGCTCCTTTACCGAGTGTTGTTTTATTCCTAAAAAACCAATGGAATTAGCCAGGAGCAAATCGCCCTGAACTTCCTCGGGAAAATGACGACTCGAAACAAATTCTAATCCGGCTGTAGGCCTTACTCTGTGATCCTCGGGAACCAAATCTCTTGAGTTAGGTGAAAATACGTCGTAAACTGGTTTTATAGTGCTGGGCATCATCCAATGCAGCCCTGGATTGGAGGTATCCAAATAGAAGTTTTGCCCCCATTGGTCAAACGCAATCCCCCAGGGATTTGGAGTCAGGACTTGTGCCGTACGTTCCAGATGGTGCCTGGTAATATTGTATCTGTAAAAGCCTCCATTGGTGGCCCTTACAGGACCATAGGGCGTTTCCACATTGGTATGAAGGAAGATCCCTTCCGCCATATAAATAGCCCCACTGGGGTCTGCAGTAAAGGCACTGATGGCATGGTGGGTATCGTGGTCATCAAACCCGCTGAGGATAATTTCTTCGGAATCTGCACGGTCGTCATTGTCCGTATCTTTCAGAAGTTTAAGATGGGTTCCTTGCGAGATATATACCCCTTCCGGGGCAAATTCAAACCCTATGGGCAGATGCAGGGAGTCTGCCCATACAATGCGATGATCTGCTTTCCCGTCCATATCCTTATCTTCCAGGATAATCAGTTTATCATTCGGTTTGGGGTCACCCGGTTTGTAGTGCGGATAGGAGGGCATAACGGCAACCCAAAGGCGGCCCTTGTCATCAAAGGATAGCTGAACCGGATTGGCTAGCTCCGGAAAATCGCGTTCGGAAGCGAATAATTCTATTTTATAATCCGCTGCTACCGCCATGGAATTCAAGGCGTCTGCTCCGTACAAATATTTCTGGCCCCGGCCATAATCCCCGCTTTTATAATTAGTTTCTACTTCCGGCAAAGAAAAGGTATTTAAATCTGCCTCTTCCAGATCCATCTTAATGCCCTTAGCTGCTTTCCATATTGCCGAATCCCGTAATGCGGTCATTTCCCTGATTTTGCGCAGTTCATAGGGGTAGTTGTCTGGCCCGAATGGATTGTACCTTCTCCCGAATACATGCACGCCATTAGGAATCTTAAAGTCGTTATGCCAGAGCCAATTTTTCTCATTTACCGCCTTGTGAATCGCTTTGCGGTGTGCTTCTGCCAGGGATTCCCCACCGAATATTTCCTCCGTCAAGTATGCTGATAATTGCGAATAAGCCTGTTCACTAAGTTGTAAGCCATCTATGGTATATGGTTCCCTACCTTTATACCAGGTGTCTTTTGGATTGAAGATATCTATAAAAGGGATATTGTTTCTTGCTGCAATAGCGGCAATGCTGTCGGAATATCTTTTTAAGTTCTTATTTATAATCTTTCCATCAGGAAGGGGCCTGCTAGCAGAAAGGTCTTCGAAAGCCGTAGGCGAGATCAAGACCAATTCAGGTTTGGTTTTACTATTATACTTACTGTTTAGACTATGATCAATAAATGCCTGTAATTCAAGTGAAAAAGAATTAATTTTATCATCTCCGCCAAAGGATTCATTAAAGCCAAAAAAGGCCAGGATAATATCGGCTTCCAAACGTGTCAGCCATTCATCGGGGTATTCCAGATGGCCCTCACTGGAAGGAGCTTTGTTGTATTCCGGATAAAATTTTTCAGCCCCCGGGAAGGCCCATGGTGTATTTCTTCCTGAGTGTGGTCTGAATCCAGGCGTATTCCCGGCATCGCCCATATTCCGTATAAATAAGATACTATCCGGAAACCGGAGGTGCATTTCCGTTTCAAAATATCCATAATGCATCATCCGGGCGGGAAGATTGTTGCCAATAAGGATTATATGATCTCCTTTACTGACCGCAACTGGCGCTTGTTTTTGTTCACAACCAAGCATCAGCAAAATCATTACAAAAAATGGAAATTGTAAATAAAAGGAAGTCAGGATTTTTGGTTGCTGATTGGTGGTATTGTTTATTGTCGGCATTTGGTTTAACTGGCTTCTCATCCGATAAACAAGATAACAAATAAAATGAGAAAATAGATGAAGTTTTAAAGGTGCTTCTTTTTGGCCGGAGGCCTAAGGAATTTTGGAGAAGATTCTTTTTATTCAGGTTCTTAATCATTACACCTGCATACCGGAGGCAGGCCTGAGCGCATGCTACATTGCCCAGCAATAAATTGAAATATTAAGGCAGATCTATGAGCCTCTTTTTTCAAGGTACTTAGCATAGTTGATCATTCCTGCGTCAAACGCTTCAAGTTCTGGCACAATACCTCTTGCTTTCATCACTGCAGCCAAATCCTGGATCATTTCAGGGCTTGAAATTAAGGGAGCTGAGGGTTAAACTGCCCATATCGGGCTTCAGGGCAGCTTCCAGATACAGCGGATCATGCTTTGAGAACATCTTCTATTATCTCAGCAACACAGATAGGAACCAAAGGTGTCATTTCTTTGTTGGAATCATTTCGGTGGAGTGAAATTTATTATGAGTGGATTAGACATACCCTAGGGGTAGCATTAACCACTAAATTAACTGATAATAAGTGATTTAACTCCCTTTCAGGATTTAATGGCAATAAATAAGCTGAGCGGTATAATGCAGATCATATATTTTCCCGAACGGCTATCTGAATAGTATTTCTTTTAATTTTTCCGGGGGCAAGTTTCCCGTTAATTCCGTGAGCTTTTTGCTCACATTATAATGTTCTACATCAAACCTGTGTGCCTCCCTTGTATCTTTCAACGATCTTTTGATCGTATTGATTCCTGCAATACGCCCTTCCAGATGTACAATATTCATGAACTTTTTAAACTGGGTATCAGATAAATTTGGCCTGCCGTATTGGTTAATGATTGCGCTAAAGTATTTTGTATATAACATGGATTAATTCCAAATAATAGGATATAATCCAAAATTATAAATAATTCAGATAAGTCGGGTGTTAAATTCGAAAATGTTGACAAGTTTATTCATCGCCGAAAATGCAGTACATTATTGATGCATTTAAAGTAGATTTAATTCAAGGAAGCTAAGAGTCTGTCGTCAAGGCAGAAGCAGTAGTTTTGGTTCTTTTACCCTTGATAAATTAGGCCTATTGTACTATCTCCAGCGGGTTGGTTTCTTTCCAGTTGCCCCTTGTGAAATCCGGAAAATTCTGCGGGGCACCATCCTGAACTACGGACAGTTCACTAAGGGGAGCGACTGCACTCCAATATGCTCCTTCATACACATTTTGGTCTAACGGGAGCCCCTGCCTTAAACATTCAATAATGCGGTATACCATCATGCCATCCATCCCGCCATGCCCACTCTCCCGGGTACTGGACACCAATCGTTTGTAAAGGGGATGGTCATATTTTTCGTAAAGTACATTTAAGTCTTCGCCCTGCACCCAGCTATGATGATCTTTGGTAAGGCCTTCAACACCACCTTCTAAAGCAACACGCGTTGGGAAGCCAGCAAGGGTGCCTTTAGTTCCCTGAACAAGGTTTAACCGGGAATATGGTCTGGGACTAGTCTCGTCCCATTGAACCATTATGGTTCTGCCCAGCTGAGTTTTAATTATTGAGGTATTCAAATCCCCCCCTTTGTAATCTAATTGATTCCATTGATGGTCCTCAGCGTAGTTTTTCTTAGCATAAAGTTGCCTCCCTCTTGCCGGAGTGGAAAAAGAGACCAGACTACGGAAATTATCATCCCGTCTTGCTAAATTCATGTATTGCGCCACAGGTCCTAATCCATGTGTAGGGTAGAGATTCCCATTTCGCCTGGCGTAGTGATACGTTCTCCAGGAACCGGTGCCACGTTCTACCTCCTCCATCTGCCAACGAAGCTCATGGATATAAGCCGCCTCCCCATGCAGTATTTCGCCAATTACGCCTAACCGACACATATTGAGGAACATTAACTCATCGCGGCTATAGTTAACATTTTCCATCATCATACAATGCCGTTGTGATTGTTCGGAAGAATCTACAATTTCCCAAAGCTCCTCGAGGCTGAGGGCTAAGGGGACTTCTACAAAGGCATGGGCTCCTTGTTTCATGGCTTCAATGGCCATCGGGGCGTGGTTTTTCCAGTTGGTGGCTATAAAGACCATATCAGGTTTAACCTCCTGAAGCATAGTCTTCCATCTGTTTTCGTCGCCGAAATACTTCTTAATATTCTGATGTTTTGTGCCCTGGCCAATGGCTTTAGCTTCTGCCTCCCATTTAACTACCAAATCCTCATAGAGATCGGATATAGCAACAATTTCTGTTCCGGGCAGGCTGGCCGCAAATTTTAAATGTGCAGGACCCCGGGCACCGACACCAATAACTGCAATTCTTATCGTTTCCAGGGGAGGAGCTGCAAAATTGCCCATATAAGTTGCGTTCAGTGCTCTTTTGGAGAGGGGTTCTGAGCAAGACGGCAGTGCAGCAGAAGCCATTAGGCCGGCAGCAGACAATGAGGTTTTTTTGATAAAATTTCTACGATCAATGGACTTCATGGAAGGTTTTTTAGTATTGGTTGTCAATTTAATCTTTTTTGTGCAAATGCCTGAAAGTGCTTAGCCTTTCTCAAAAGGAAATACTGTATAGAAATAATTCCTCATCATCTCCTGGAAGACATACGGTCTTTTCGAAGACCAGTCCTAGTTTTTCGAGCAATTTCCGGGATGATATATTTTGCTCAACAGTGATTCCCTGAATCTTTTTTAGACCGAAATTATTTCGGCCTGCTTCCAAAATTTTACTGGCCGCCTCAAATCCATAACCCTGTCCTTCATAATCCGGGAGCAGCGCAAAACCTATGTCTATCCCGGTTAAGCCTTCCCGATCATATAAACCACAGGTTCCAATTTTCTGTCCATCTGACTTTCGAACAAGGGTATAGTTGCTAAACCCAAGTCTTTCCAGTTGAGGACGCATCTTTGTCTCAATATAATTTGAAGCCGATTCCAGGGAACGAATTTCTCGATCCCCGATAAACTGAATAAACTTTGGGCTATTCATTAATTCCAGGATGAAGTGTGCATCCAATTTTGTGGTCGGATATAAATAAAGCCTGTTGGTTTCAAAGGAGGAAAACATCTGTGGGTACTATCTTAGTATTAAAATTACTAAAATTATAAAGCGTCACACTTAAATAGCTTATCAAAAAATCACAAAATGATATTCCCATTCCAAACAATAGGGTGATGTTTTTTTATTGAACAATTGGAATTCAAACTGAATTGCAAGGAAGTATCTAAGGTAAGCTTTTATAAATCCCTACCGAGTTCCTTATCTATAAGCATTATTACCGTATCGATCTCGGCAAGAGCCTTTTTATAAGTCCCTTCTTTATATTTTGTCAGGATAATACTTTCTACAAAGATGTTTTGTATTTCTACATCATAGAGGCGATGTGGTTGTACTGCAGTATAATTGTTATAATTAACAACCCCTTTCAATTCGGGGGAAAGTTCATTGATAATTATATCCCAGTGCATTCTTTCCAGTTTATTGGCAAAATTATAGGTCATTTCCAATTGCTGCAGTCTTCCTTTTATCTCTGTATTCTTTAACAGCAAAATTTCCCCACTATTAACCAGGGTTTCATAAATATTTCCATTTCTGTGAAAATCGGAAAATTGAGATAATAGCATAGCCATCACGGCAAGGGAATCTACTTTTTCAAACTCCTTCTGAGCAATTATATTATTAGCCTTTTCATATACTTTACTGTGATAATCATTGTATTCCTTCACAGCGTTTAATTCTTTGGAGTCGTCCATTAACTGCCTGCGGATATTTTGGTAGGAAATACTTTCCTCTTTTCTGTCCAACTTATCATTATTGCAATTGTT
>CBDUAW010000163.1:0-5947 GCA_965365215.1 uncultured Eudoraea sp.
GTCAGGATTCGTGTCAGTAGCCGACCAATTCATCTGGAAATCATCTGATACTGCTGTGATATAATTTCCGGAATTAATGATGTTATTGATTTTTGCTGTAACTGTGTTGTCTACTAACCTCGTTTGTACATACATTTTCAATTTAATACTATTTGCCAGTTTTATCCATTGCTCTTCATTTGCTCCATAAAAAAGATCATTTTTAGGCAAGGATTTTTCATCCTTGTTGAAATCAATTATAGCTTCATTTAGAAGTACTTCCATAGCAGCATATATTTCTGCTCCCGAGTCTACATTTGGATTTGGGAATTCTACCCCTTTGGTAGCCTCGGAATAGGGTACATCTCCGAAGAAATCGACCATGGTGATCATCATATAAGCTTCTAATACTTTGGCTATGCCTACATGCGTAAACAGCTCCTGATCTTCTGCTAAGGGAATCATGGTGCGGATATCGGGTAATGCTGAGGAATAAACTGCTCTCCAGGCTCCGTTGAGATTTGTTGGAGTATACGCAGCCTGATATGTAGGGCCAAACATATGCCCCATTCGAGTGACTTCCATCCCTACTTCAGAAAGTTCGTTATTGTCTAAAGGAGTACCTTCAAACATGGTTATTGCTGCTACCTGGATACTGTTCAGGAAGAAGTCGATGTCTGACTGAAAAGGCGCTACTGCATTTGGATTTTCTAATATTTCTAATTCAGTAACTTCACAAGAAATAAAGAGGCAAGCTATAGCCAGTAGTATCCTGTTGAGCATTTTAATAAACTTTTTTCTAATCATGATCTTATATTTTTTGGTATTCTTATTTTAAAAGGATGCTTTAACTGTTAATCCGTATCTCCTAGAGCTAGGCCCGGTAATGAAGTCGATACCCTGACCATTACCGACCCCGGTACTAATACTGTTTGTGTCGAACCTAACATCATCGGGAAAGTTGAATGCTTTATACCACAGGTTAGACCCGGAAAGGGTAAAAGACAGTGAACCAAAGGGTGTTTTCTCTAATAATTTCCTTGGTAGATTGAAACCTAAACTTACTTCACTAAGACGTAATGTAGTCCCATCGAATATTTGGAATTCATTAGCACCAAATAATAAGTTGTTGAAGTAAATTCTCGTAGTTGTCAACTGAATATCATTTGGGGAACCGTCTGATTGCTTAACACCAGGTAAAATGTAGGTCTTTTCGCTGTTTAACTTACCATCGGCATCAACTACACCTCTTCCTATAAGAGTTGCTGCAGTTTGTGAATAAATATCACCACCATGGCGATACTGCCAACTCATATTAAAGGTAAATCCTTTATAGCTTATTAAGTTGTTCAGAGTCGTTGTCCAGTCCGGATTGGGGTCCCCTATGATATCTGTTGTACTTTGTCCAACTACATAGTCTCCATTACTGTCAACCGTAAACTCCCCATTTGTGCGCACAACAGTACTTCCGAGAAGTACACCAAAAGGTTGCCCAACAACAGCATAGTTTGCTGGAGCACCAGCAATGGTTCCCGTTAATGCAATCTGTTCCGTTCCCTCGGGCAATTCAAGGATAGTGCTTTCATCAGCATAGAAATTGCCACTAATATTCCAATTGAAGTTATCATTTCGAATAGGGGTTACCTCAAAGTCAACTTCTATCCCCTTTGATTCTAATTTTCCGGCATTAATCCGCGTTACTGTAAATCCGGTGGAGGGATCTAGATTCTGATCTGTAATCAAGTCCTTAGATTCTCTTTTAAATACGCTAACATTAAGCCCTAGACGATTATTAAAGAATTTACCATCTACTCCAGCCTCGATTTCCGTTACGGTTTCTGGTTTAAGTTCTGGATTTCCCAACCTATTAGAAACAGCATTGCCTGTTAATACATTACCATCATTATCTACAAGGAGCCTTGAAGTAAGTGCTAGGGTATTCCTGGTGCCATATGGATTAGGAAAACCTGCTGAGGAACCAAGTCCTAGTCTAAGTTTTAAGTAATTAAGCCCCTTATCAGAAGTTAAACCTTTGAATGCTGCGGTTGGAATAAAAGAAGCACTGACACCAGGATAAATAATGTTTTGATTGTCGAATTCGAGTGTTGAGGTCCAATCACTTCTAACTGCCCCATTCAGATAAAGAAAATCCCTATATCCGAAAGTGGCATCCGCATACAAACCGAGTGTGTTGATCTCAGATTGAAAGGCAAGATTGCCTCCACTGAAAAAACTACCAGCTGTTGCGCTATTAACAAAATTGAAATGTTCAAGAATCCCAAAGACAAGTTGTTGCGTGCTCTCCACTCCATCTTGTTGGTAAAGGTCTCGTCTGGCCGTCCCCCCTAAAATTACTTTTAGGTTTAGGTCATCAGATAAGTTTTTATCCGCGTTAAAAATCAAACTATGGTCCCAAATTGTATTTCGTGCAGTAATGGTTCTGTATATACCTGTAACATCACCGTCTACACCCCCTTTATTTTGTCCGTAGGAGTTGAATTCCGTGTAAGTGTCAATACCAAGGCGGTAGGTAGCATTAAGCCAATCTGTTAAACCATATGAAAGATTGAAATTTCCAAAAACTCTGTCTGTATTTTGAGTTACCTTGGCATTTTCAACTGTCCACCTGGGATTTTGAATGTCGTTGCCAGACCTGTAATAAACACTACGTCCATCAAGTGCCTGAAAGGGTAGGCCAAAGAGATCTACGCTTCTTGGAGTATACAGGACATCACCAAATACGGAACCTCCGCTACTAATAGTTCCACTACCTAGGGACGCCGCAATGGGCGGTGTCTTATAATCGGTTCTGGAAAAATTAAGAGAAGCATTGATAGTTAAATTATTGGAAAGTTTAGCATTGCCACCTACTCCAAAAGTATTTCTTCTAAGACTGTTCCCGGGTGTAAATCCCTGATCTTCAAGATAGCCGTAATTAGCGGTATAACTAATACTTTCATTTCCACCTCTAATACCAACCGAAGTAGTGCTAACCAACCCAACCTTGAAAAACTGCTCAACACTGTTATATGGTTTGTATTCATATTCGGAGGCCGCTATGTCCTCAAAACCAGCTGCCAGAGAGGGATCGTTCAATTGTGATAGAGGATTCCTAATGAATACGACACCTCCATCTCTACGTATAAATAGACCATTATTTTCCAGAAGCTGATTGCTTAGAACACCAGGATTAAATGAGGCACCCCAATTACTAAAAAAGAACCCAAAGTTCTGATGAAAACCTCCTCCAAAATCATTTTGATATTTAGGCAAAACCGGGTCATTATAAAAAACGGACTGGGATATAGTTACTTCGGTTTTTTTAGTAACTCCCTGCGAACTTCCATTTTTGGTAGTAATTAAAATTACTCCATTTCTGCCACGCTCTCCATAGAGCACAGAGGCGCTCAATCCTTTAAGGACATTGACCGATTCAATAGTATTAGGATCGATATCTAGAAATCGACTGGATTCGGTTACATTATCGAAAAACTGATTTTGTTGATTTGCACCTCCATCAAATGGAACTCCATTAACCACGAACAAGGGTTGATTGCTGCCCGTAATGGATGTGAAACCTCGGATAATGATATTAGTACCTGATCCGGAAACACCATTTGTTGCGGTAATATTGATCCCAGCAGCTTTGCCCCTTAGCACCCTACCCAAGTCACCTTCTGGTCTGTTTTCAATGCTCTCGTTGTCTATTTTACTAACAGCATAACCAAGAGAGCGTTGCTCTCTTCTTATCCCTTGAGCGGTGACTACTACTTCCTCTAGGGCTTGGGCGTCCTCTGTCATCTGCACATTGATAATATTTTCGGGTCCTATAACTCGTTGCTCTGTCTTCTGTCCTATATAGGAGAAGAGCAAGGTTTGGCCTGTATCTGCGGAAATGACGTAGTTACCATCAAAGTCGGTTTGGGTTCCGGTAGTGGTTCCTTGCACTAATACATTTACACCAGGTAGTGGTAACCCCTGCTGGTCAGTAACGGTACCGTTGATTGTTCTGTTCTGAGCCAGTGCGGATGTTGAAGTGAACAATAGTAGCACCAACCCCATCCAGTAATAATTTACTTTCATAGATTTTAGTTTTCGTTAGAAATTTGAATGCGTAAGTGCAACTGAGAAAGGTGGGCAGGAAAGAAATTCGTGCTAATTCAAGATTTACTTTAAAAAATGAGAACAAAGTTAAATGGATCTTCATTCTGAATTTAGTAAGACTGACCCTCCCCGTCGCTGCCCTACCTTTACAATTGCGAGATAAAAGAAGTGAATGATACCAAGCAATTGGTTAATCCTTAAGAACCTTAACGCAGTGCCGATTAATCCCGAAGTAGATTAACAATGAACTATGTAACCAAGGTATGCTCCCGATAAGCAGTTGGTGTGGTGCCCACCATTTTTTTAAAAGCTTTATAAAATGAAATGCGATTGTTAAATCCAGATAAGTATGCAATATCTGTAATAGAAAGCGGCTTTTTTTCTGAGGAAAGCAGGCGTTCTGCCTCCTTAATTCTATACTGGTTAATAAAATCAAAGAAGTTAACGGAAAAATGTTCATTAATAATCTGAGATGCATGGTGACGAGAGACGTCCAATAACTCAGCAATAGTATCTAGACGGATGTCAGGATTTAGAAAAGGTTTTTCCTGGGCCATAAGGTTCTCCAGTTTTATTTTCATTTCTAAAGAAAATTCCTTTGAAAGGCCTGTTTTTTCATATTTAACAAAGGGAATAATTTTCTTTAGTGGCTTACCATTGAATACAGAGGTAAAAGCAAAAGCAAAATAACAAACCATACTAATTAAGAATATCATGAAAATAGTTATGAAGTAATCAAATTCCAGAGAAATAATCGAAGTATATACCAATACTCGATACACAATATGAGAGAGAGTGAATGAAATGAATGATAAACTAATTGCCCTTAACCAAATTGTCAGTTCCGGATCTTTTTTATAATGATGTATGAACTTGAAATAGGTATAAAGGCCATATACAAATAGGAGAATAACCAAAAAGGGAAGTAGACCCCAGGGTGTAAGGTAGTTAAGATAATTTTGTGCAGTATTCGTATTCACTGCATGGATTTTGATTTCCAAGGGCAGAGTATAAAATTGTCCATATTGATATACTATCAATAAGAAGGGAATTAAATGTAAACTATCTTTCCAGTTAATACCTGCACGCGTAGTTACTCTTCTGATATATAGAAAGAACAACGCACCATACATAGAAATAGGGATGGGATATGAATAATTCAGAAGAACTAAAAGGGTATTGTTAAACCGTGACCAATAAAGGACATTGTAAAACAGATTATATGCAAAGAGTAATAAAAAAACGGCCAATATCCTATTGGCTAGTTTATCACCTGTTCTTCGAATTAAAAAAAGAAAGGCAAGTACCAGGGCCTGAAATGAAAAGAAAAGAATGATGATTTCCCAAAAGTTCATTATTCATACTTTTCTAATAAAAATATGACATACAGCTTTTTAATTTGTAAATTCTTGTAAGGAATAACATAAATTATGTCTTTTTTAACGCATTCCAGCCCTGTGCCGTTAAAGGTATTTTAGAGTTATTCCTGGAAATCAAGAAGGCGCCTTCATTCTTATCTGTTATGTGTCCCAAGACAGTAAGGTTAGGATTGCCCTTAATTTTCGGGAATTCTTTTTGGTCTATAGTAAACAGCAATTCATAATCCTCCCCACCACTTAAAGCCACCAGAGAGCTGTCTAATTTAAACTCTTCACATACTGCAATAACGGTAGGATCTAAAGGTATTTTATCTTCGTACAAATTACATCCCACCTCACTTTCCCTACAGAGATGTAAGATCTCGGAAGAGAGGCCATCGCTGATGTCGATCATAGCTGTGGGATGGACTTCCAACTTGTTTAACAGCTCCACGATATCTTTGCGGGCTTCCATGATTGCGGATCAAACGAGCACGTTCAGCGAT
>CBDUAW010000164.1:0-5929 GCA_965365215.1 uncultured Eudoraea sp.
TTTTTGGGGAGGAGCTATACAGCACAGGCCGCATATGAAATGGGTATGGTAAATGCAGTGATACCGCATGAGGAACTCGAAGAAACGGCTTACGAATGGGCGCAGGAGATCCTGGAAAAATCCCCGACTTCTATCAAAATGCTCAAGTTTGCCATGAACCTCACAGATGACGGGATGGTGGGGCAACAGGTTTTTGCCGGAGAAGCTACGCGACTCGCGTATATGACAGAAGAAGCGAAAGAAGGGAGAAACGCCTTCCTGGAAAAGCGAAAACCAGATTTTGGAAAAGACAAGTGGATACCTTAAGGCGATGCAGATGGTGTTTAACAAAAAGAGCCCCGTCTTTGCAGATCGGGACTCCTTTACGAGAACACTATATGAAAATGAAAAAATTAACTCCTTAATTATTTACAATGTAAACTTAGCTCCTTTCTGCTGCCAGCGGAAATTATTGTTGTCAGGGTTCAGATTTATGTGGTAAAGGGTGTATTTTCTGTTATCTGGGCTATTTAAGCACCTTAAGGAACGGCATCCACTATAGATTTCAGGAAACGATCAATGTCAAAATCGGGCGGTTCAGCGAGTCCGGTCCGGACTATAACCAATTCTTTTGAAGGAATAATAAAAACATATTGCCCCTGGTATCCGTTTGCGGAATAAAGGTCTTTAGGTACCCCCGGATATTTTCCTTCCGCATTTAACCAGAAATGAGCCCCGTAGGTACCATTTGAATGCTTAGTGGGCTTTGTAACATAATCTACCCAGTTCTCAGAAAAAAGTTGCTGCCCGTTCCAATTACCCCTGTGAGATATAGCAAACCAAATTTGGCCCAATCTCTCGTATTGGCCCATCCATAGGAAGAACCCACATAGTTGCCACCCAGGTCTGCTTCAATCAACATGGAGTTCATCCCCACTTTATCAATAAGGGCCTTGTATGGAAAATCGAGATAATCCTGATACCTTGGGAGCAGGTCCCGCAACACCCCGGATAGTAAATTGGTTGTGCCCGAGGAGTAGTTCCAAACCTCCTCCGGGGCTGCAATGGCATGTTTAATTTCCTGCCCGCGGGTCATGTCGGTTTCCATGAACAACATCCGGGTAACATCCGAAATACTGGTATAATCTTCTTCCCATGCCAGGCCGCTTTGCATCCGTAATAAATGGTTCAGCGTAATTTTGCTCCGGTTATCCTTCTCCCAACTTTTAACCGGGGCCCTTGAATTGATCAAAACCTTTCCCTCATGGGCAAGAATCCCAAATAAGGTAGCCCAGACACTTTTTGTCATAGACCATCCAAGGATAGGAGTTTCTGGTGTAAATCCTTCAATGTAACGTTCCGCGATAATATGATCCTTATAGGCTACCAAAACGGTCCTGGTCTTCTGTTTATCGGGGAGGCTGAAGGCATCATCTATAGCCTTTTCCAACTGCTGATAATCCACTCCTGCAAATACGGAATCTTTTTTTTCCGCGTTCCCATAGGGAAATGGCAGGGAATCATTTCCTTTTTGTCGCCTGGGAGCCCATTTTCTACTGGGAGGCTGATAGGTTGCATTCACAAGGACACAACCAAGTCCGTCACGACAAATAGCCTTCCGCTCCATTAAGCCGTAGACCGATGCTGCCACGGAATGATCGTCCTTATTGACCAGGGTTTTAGCCAGTTTAATCAAAGGAACATTATTGTCGTGCGAGCTAACAGAAGCGGCAGCCCTTTCGGCTATATAGGTTTGGGAAGCCATATTCTTTGCGGCATACCCGGCTATTATGTTGAGTTTTGGATAATTTATCAGGACCACGCCCAGGACTAAAATCAGCAGTATAAACAGTATTGGTTTAAAGATCTTCATAAGGTTTTGCAATTGGAATCACCTTTTGGGCGAAGATAAGGATTTGCAGAAATTTTGATTGATTGGAAAAGAGCATGCAAAATTTTATTTAAATCTGAATTCGGTCTTTTCAATTACCGTACACTTTCCATTAATTTTATGTAAAATTGAAGAAAATCTGTCCAAATGAGATGCTGCGGTTTAATTCTGATGTTGATTGCCATGAGTTCTTGTGCTGCATCGCATAAAATAATCGATAAGCCGGTGATATTTGATGAGGAACGAGAGCAACTGAGTCTGGCCTATATGGAAGAACGCTACGGGCTGGTAAGAGAAAGCCCTACCATAACGCCCAGGATGATTGTACTCCACTGGACGGCCATCCCAACATTTGAAGGCTCCTATGATATTTTTAACGATTCTAAGATTGCCGGTTGGCGTACCTATGTGCAACAGACCAGCGGGCTTAATGTATCTGCCCATTTTTTGGTAGACCGGCAAGGCCGCATTTTCCGGCTTCTTCCTGAAAATACCATGGCCCGTCACGTAATAGGCCTGAACCACTGTGCTATTGGCATAGAAAATGTAGGTGGTACTGAAGATACCCCGCTAACCAAGGCCCAATTAAAAGCTAATATCTATCTGGTAAACTATCTGGCATCGAAATACAACATAGAATACCTGATAGGACATTATGAATATCCTCTTTTTGAAAATCACGAATTATGGTTGGAAAAAGATGCCGATTACAGAACGGAGAAAACAGATCCCGGAGAAGATTTTATGAAAAAAGTTAGACGGGCAACGAAAAAGTATAATTTTAAACCACTTCCACAATAAACCATTCTTATGAGAAAAATTCGCATGCTTCTGGGGATTGCTTTTGCTTTTATGATCAGTTCGGCAATGGCTCAGAACGAGGAGTTGACCAGTTCGTTATTTGAAACCTATGAAAAATACAAGGAACCCGCCTTGGGGCAAAGAAGGATTAAACACGCTGATCTTCAGCCGCTGATTGAACAATTCAGAAGCAATCCCAAGTTTGAGGTTAACAAGGTCGGGGAGTCTATTGAAGGCAGGTCGCTCAGCCTCATCAGTTTGGGAACCGGAACTACCGATGTATACCTTTGGTCACAAATGCATGGAAATGAACCCACGGCCACCCAGGCTATTTTTGACCTGCTGAATTTCTTCAATAGCAGTGACTACGGGGAAGAAAAAGAAGCGATGCTCAGTACCCTGAAGATTCATTTTCTCCCAATGCTCAATCCAGATGGCGCAGAAGTCTTTCAAAGGCGCAACACCCTGGGGATAGATATAAACAGGGATGCCCTGAGACTACAATCCCCGGAAGGGCAAACCCTGAAACGGGTACGGGATAGCCTGGAGGCAGATTTTGGTTTCAATCTACACGATCAAAGCACCTATTACAATGCGGAACGGACCAATAAACCGGCGACCATCTCCTACCTGGCGCCCGCTTATAATTACGAAAAGGAGGTTGATGAAGGCAGGGGGGATGCCATGAAAGTTATTGTTTTTATGAATAACATCATCCAGAAATACGCCCCTGGCCAGGTTGGACGTTACAATGATGATTTTGAACCCAGGGCCTTTGGAGATAATATTCAGAAATGGGGTACCAGTACCATCCTGATTGAATCCGGGGGATATCTGAATGACGCTGAAAAACAAGAGATAAGGAAACTGAATTATGTCTCCATTCTATCGGCCCTGTATACTATTGCCAAGGGCAACTACAAGGACATAGCCCTGGAAGACTATGAAAAGATCCCAAAGAACGACAGGAAATTATTTGACCTGAAATTGGAAAAACTCACCTATCCCTTGATGGGAAAGGATTATGTCCTGGATCTGGGGATTCATCGCCTGGAGGTGGATCTGGAAGATCACAATGAATTCTGGTATAGCAGTCGCATCATTGACCAGGGCGACCTCTCAACCTATTACGGATATGAGACCTTTGATGCCGAGGGGTATAAGGTAGTACCCGGAAAGGTCTATCCCGAGACGATCAGCGGTGATAATTTTCCCGGACCTAAGGAATTTGTCAATCTTTTAAATCAAGGGTATGCCTATTTAAAAGTGAAGAACCCTTCTAAGGAAAAGCCATATTTCCGGCTACCCATGAATTTAATCCAGGAGGATTACGAATTACCTGAATTTGGATTAGCAGTGGGCAATAACCCTACATTCTTCCTTGAAAAGGATGGTAAACTGGAGTACGCAATCATAAATGGTTTTATGGTAGACCTTAGTTTAGACAGTGTTAGGATGTTAATGCAATGGAGCCCTAAAAAGGCTAATGGCATGATTTATCGTTAGAATCTAATCTAAAAAAAATGCACCCCCGGGATTTCCGGCAGTGCATTTTCAAGAACATTGAAATGATTCGGTCTACTAATAGCCAAAACTAATATTCAAATGGGGTGCGTTCTTTATGATTAATACTAGCATTACAAATAAGGTGAGTACTATTGAGGAAAAAACAGAAAGAATAATACTCTTGGTCCAGTTCGAGAAAGCACCTAGTGGGCTTTGCTTGATAATTTCGTTAATGACATCCATAGCTTTAATTTTTTTAATTAATAATAATTATAGTTTTCAGGATGTACTTAAGTTGTGATTTTTAATTTTTGGTTCGTTATAAGTATAACAACCGTCATTTTAAAAACCCTACTTGCGAAAAATAAAAACGGAGGACTCCAGGTCCTCCTTTACTTTTAAATAGTAAGTTTTAGTTATTCACAGCCACCGGTAAAGCCATTTGCATTGAATTTGGTTTGGACCCCACCTTGCCGGCCATTGTCCACCACCTGTATAGCCAGGTTATTCTCGCCACTGCCATCGCGTTTTGGGGTACAGTATTCAAAAAGGTAAAAGCTACTGGCCTGTTCAGATACCCTTAGGGAAATGGCGTTAAAAGTTGTTTCCAGTTCCTCTTTATTCCCGGCAAAGACACTAAAGGTTTTTCCTATTTCACTAAGTACTTCGGTATCTATTTCACCCCCAAGGCCAATGGAGAAATAGGAAATATTAGGATCGGCATTGTTTACTTTATTCAGGGCTGCCTGTTCGGTATATCGGGAAGCCTGGTCCGTACCATCTGTAAAAATAACCACCGAAGCCGCTCCAATAACATTACTGGCCAGGTTCTCTGCCAGGAGATCTTCTGCGATCTCGGAGGATTTGATTACAGCTCCATAAAGGTCTGTGGAAGGATCATTACTGATGTCTGTTGTAATACCGTTTATAGCTTCTATAAGTTCGCTTTTGGTAGCGGTTAAGGGGTTCAGTAAATGTAGTTCGTCTTCCCCGTCGAACCAGTAGATAGCCATTTTAAACGCATCGGTAGTAGTGGCCGGCATTACGTTTTCAACAAAACTGACAGAAGCCGATTTTAATTCCTCCAGGCTGCTGCTCAGCACGCTGTTACTCAAATCGAGCACCAGGATGGTATTGTTATTAAACACCTGTGAATTGGGTGATATCCTTGCCAGGGACTCCGAGGCTGAAATGGTATTGAAACAATCGTCGTTTCGTCCCTGCTCGTAAATAGTAAACTGGGAAGCCGTTAGGCCTGCCACAGGATTCCCCGCATTATCAGAAACCTTAAAAAGGATAGATACTTTTCCGGGTAAGGTGGTAAACTGCTCCTGAATGGAAAGCACAAGTTCATTTTCCCCCAGATTTAGGCAGTCATCTACCGGTTGCCCCTTTCCAAGTCCATTGGGGTCAATGTTAAAATTGACGTCATCATCTGCATTGCCACAAGAATAAAGAATAAAGAATATTGAAAAAACGGAAAGTTTTAAGAGCGATTTCATTTTCATGTGTTTACTGTTCTCCCCTTGAAACGCACAAATTCTATTTTAAGTATGAGACCTTAAAAAAAAGTTGAGCCTGAGCCTGAAGTCTTGCCACATAATTCGTAGTTTAAGCCTTCTAATTGAAACATATTAAAAATGAAACATTGGGTCATCGTTTTCGTGGGATGTTGTTTCATAGGGTGGCAGCCACTCTTTGGCCAGGCTTCTATTGCCGCAGACAGTATCGATCACTATCTGAAAGCAGAAG
>CBDUAW010000165.1:0-5915 GCA_965365215.1 uncultured Eudoraea sp.
CAGGAAAGGCCGGTCGCCCTGGTCCGTGGCACCGCTGCCACTGAAGTAGACCGCATCCCCCTGCTGGTGCAGTACCCAGCGGCCGTTGGGCAGCGGCCGATGCACGGCGTAGCCTGGTGATGCATAGCGGTCTCTTTCATTAAATCAGGAGCATCTTGTGGGTAATTCATCACATCATTACTTGAAATTGCTATAAAACTTATGCCCCTAAGCTTATAATCATTGGCCAGTTGCACTAGTTGTGCATTTACATGTTTCACAAATGGGCAATGATTACAAATAAACATTATTACCGTACCATTTTCTCCTTTTAAATCATTAAGCTCCATAACCTTTCCCGTTACCGTATCCTCAAGCTGAAAGGGCGGTGCTTTGGTCCCCAGGGGAAGCATATTACTTAGAGTTCTAGCCATAATTTTTCTGTTTTAATATGGAAATATAAAGTTAGTGGTATTTTTATAAACCCAATAGCCACGGTCCCGGCCTTTTCATAGTATTCAGCATATGAAACCTTTATACGCACTTGTCAAATTTGGGATGCGAATAGCCCTATTGCTCTATTACAAAAGAATAGAGATACGGAATGAGCATCTGGTACCGAGTAAAGGAGCTATCATGTTTCTTCCCAATCATCAAAATGCACTGCTCGATGCTTTGATAATTGCGGCCTTTGGAAAGAGGAAACCTTATTTTCTAACAAGGGCCGATGTTTTTTCGAACCCTGTTTTGCGTTATCTATTTGATTATTTTCAAATGATCCCCGTTTACCGATTGCGGGATGGACGGCACCAACTGAAAAACAATGAAGCTGTTTTTGAAAGATGCTCCTCCCTGCTCCAAAAGAATTGTTCAATCTTATTGTTTCCTGAAGCAAACCATTCCCTCCTCAGGCGTGTCAGGCCACTAAGCAAGGGTTTTACCAGGATTGTAACCCGGGCTTTGGAAAAGGAAGCTTGCCTTGATTTACATTTGATTCCAATAGGTTTAAATTATCAAAATGCCGCTGGGTTTCCCGATGCAATCGCTATAGTATACGGGCAGCCTATTTCGGTTCAGGAAGTGCTGGGGGGGAGTGCGGATCAACCTTTAGAAGCCCAGCTCAAAAATTTGGTTTACGAAAAATTGCATAAACTCACATCCCATATTCCCTTAGATGCCGACTACCAAGAAATACACGCTACACTGGTAAAGGCGGGAGTAGATTTCCTGCAACCCTCAATAGTAAACGAACAAATAGAATTAATTCAATCGGGCAAGGAACAAGCCATGGCAGCAGTGAAAGAAAAAACTCCATATTCAATTTGGTACTTTTTCTTCCATTTACTCAACTGGCCTGTGTTGCTTCCCTGGAAGTGGATTAAGAAAAACAGAATCCCTGAGCCCGAATTCCAGAGCACCTATCGGTTCGCTTATGCACTGCTAGGCTACCCCGTCTTCTATTTACTATTGTTTACAGGGGTGACTTTGTTATCTGGAATTTCAAATGGGCTTTATGTCGTAAGTCTGCATTTTATTTTTAACCTCCTATATGTTAAGTTCAGCAACAGGACATGATCCCGGAACGTTTTTTCAGGGAGCTACATTATATGTCCAAAGAATACCGCATTCATAAGCAATTTATTGGTGCCGTACCAAAAGGCCCGGAAGTTTGTATTATCGGTAAACAAGATTATCCGGCCCTTGCCCATTCGCTTTGCCTTAAAAGGGACACTGTTTTTGATCAATTGGGCATTTTCCTCCGAAATATAGCCGCTTTGTAAGGGAGCATTGGTGTATTGAATGGGATTATTGTAACTGTCCTCATCAGGTTCCAGATAGATATTAGAATTTCTGAATAGTGATATCCTGTTGTTTTTATAGCCATAGTTCACCGGATGCGATCTATCCTGAATGGCTTCAAAAATGGCACCTCCTGTAACCTGTGCTCCCAGGAAGTCCCCGCGTTCTCCGAAACTCACGTTTTTTGCTTTTAAGGTATCTTTTCTGAAGGATAAGTCGAGCAGCTCGTTCTTGTCCAGCCAATTGGCAGCACTTCTGTAAGCAATAAGGGTACCGCCCCGTTTAACCCATTCCCCGAGTTGATCAGCCGCTCCTTTTCCCAAAACACTGCCCGAGGTACTCGGGACAATAATATCAGTGTATCTGCTCAAATCTGCACGATTCAAATACTCCGTGTCTATTTTGGTTATTTTCATATCGTAGCGGGTGTCCAATAGGTGCCAGATCTCACCCGCATCATATGATCGGATTCCACGTCCTACAATGATGGCTACTTCCTGTTTCTTCACAGGGTCAAAATCATTGCTTCCAAGATCTATTCCCCGGGTAAGCCCGGTGCTAACTCCTTCAATATTGATCTTTGAGTTGGCAGCCACCTTCATCAGAAAAGCATAGAGTTCCGAGGAATCTAGTGACTGGTTTTGTACCGGGATCATTATGGTTCCGTAATCATAGTTCTTACCTTCCAGGGTAAATGGCGACTTGGCCACCTTGGCCCTTAGTCCTTTGTTAAGGATTTTGTTCAGGGCTTTAGGGGTGTAATACTCATGCCATTCAAATAAATATGCGTAATTGCTTTCTGCTACTACCTTGCCATTCAGCGGCTCCAGGGCTGCAATTTCAGCTCCTGCATTAGCCGTAGATCTCATTTCTGAGTAATCAACATTAAAAGACAAAGGGAAGGTCCAGGCCGAGATATCGTAGAAAAGGCTGTCCGTAAAGGAGGTTCTTTTTTCGAACATGGCTTTAATTAGGCGGTGGTTTTTTTGGTTGGTTGGAACCATAAAAGCATGTCCCTTTTTGTAATTCTTCCCTCCAATGGAAAAATCCCGGTTAAGCTGATGAAATTTGATCTTGTGTCTTTGTAAAATCTCTGCCAGGTGCCAGGTCTTAGCTGCGTCTTTTTCATCGCCAAATACAATGGCCTTATTACGCCCTATGGAGGCCTCTAATCGCATATTCTGATAGAATTCGCGCTGGTAAGCCAGAATTTTAGTTCGCATATTTTTCGCGGCTTCGATGGTAGAAAGTGCCGTGGTAAACTGATTCCTGATGGTAAACGGAAAAGTTAGCAAGCCATTTTCTGTTTCCTGAAGGTGCCCTCTTGAACTACCCTGTTCAAAGAGTATTCCTATCCCTCCATTTACATCGGGAAAGGTGGAGCCTTTGCCGTAATAATAGTCGTCATAATTCTCTTCCGAGTAATACAGGGAACCTAATTTATCAAGAGCCTTTGCATGATAGGTAGCTATTTCCATGGTAAGCTCCTGGTTTAACTTCGGCGTTAAAGGATGCACCCTTGTCGGTTCTCCCGGCTGGAAGAAAAACGTGGAATTGGTACCCATCTCATGGTGGTCTGTAAGGATGTTGGGCAACCAATTGTGAAAGGTTTTTATGCGGGCCCTGCTTTCCGGCAGTTGCACCGGCAGCCAATCCCGATTCATATCGAACCAGTAATGATTGGTTCTGCCTCCAGGCCAAACCTCGTGGTATTCACGTTCATTATTGTCCGGGTTGAGCTGAATGCTTCGGTTGGTGTTAGCCCAATAGGCAAAGCGTTGTAAGCCATCAGGATTAAAGGAGGGATCCATTAAAATGATCATCTTGCTCAATAGCTCCTCAATTTCAGGCCCCTGGGCAGCTGCCAGATAATAGGCATATGCCAATCCCGCATTTGCCCCGCTGGGTTCATTCCCGTGGATTGAGAATCCCTGATATACCACTATTGGCATTTCATCTAAGGCCATATTAGCACTGCCATTTTCGGTAAGTGCTATATGATCTTGTCGGACCTGTTCAAGGTTCTGATGGTTTTCGGGCGTAGTTATGGTCAGCAGTAAGATGGGTCTTCCTTCAAAGGTCTTTCCCCTATCTTCAATTGAGAATCGATCGCTGGCCTTAGCAAGCGTCTGCATATAAAACATCAATTTGTCATGGGTTACATGCCATTCTCCAACTTCATGTCCGATAACCTCCGAAGGTTTTGGAATACTGGAATCGTAAGATATATCCTGGGGAAGGTAATAGTTAAGGTCCAGGTTCTCCTGAGCCGATAGAGATTGTATTAGTATGGCAATGGCCAAAAAGCAGCTGATTTTTTTCATGAGTGTTCGTATGTGGGTTAGCAAGGGTATAAAAATAAAAAACGACCTTTGATAACAAAGGCCGTTCATGATATTTTTCTTGGGGATGTAACTAGATGTCGTCAAAATCAACATCAGTGAAGCTGTCTGAGGAATTCATTTCCCCGTTCTCACTGAAGTCTTCCTTTTTAAAGTCTTTCTGATGTCTTTCTGAAATCACTTCCAGTCCTTTCTCATCTATGATATAATCCATCATTTCGGACATAATTTCCCTAAACGACTGGAAATCCTCCTTATAGAGGTAAATCTTATGTTTTTTATAATGAAAAGAGCCATCGTCGTGTGTAAATTTCTTGCTCTCGGTGATAGTGAGGTAGTAATCTCCGGCTTTGGTACTTCTTACATCAAAGAAGTAAGTTCTTCGTCCAGCTCTTAAAACTTTAGAGAAAATCTCTTCCTGATCTATGAAATCTTTATCGCTCATATGGCCTGTTTCTGATTAGTGTAAATCTCGTAAACGACATCAAAAATGTAAAAAAAAAGCGTATTCAGCAACAATTTTCTAGTTTTCTTTCTCAGATAACTGGTGCATATAAAGCTCTTTGTAATACCCATCCTGCTCTATTAGGATTTCGTGGGTACCTTCCTGCAAGATCTCCCCATCTTCAAGTACCAGGATTTTATCTGCATTTTTGGCAGAGGATACCCTATGGCTCACAATGATCGTAGTTTTGTTGCTGGAGACCCTTTTGAGATTATTCAGGATCTGTTCTTCTGTCTCTGTGTCCACAGCCGAAAGGCAATCATCGAACAAGTAAATTTCGGGATCCTTCAACAGGGCACGTGCAATAGACACCCTTTGTTTCTGTCCCCCGCTTAGGGTAATTCCCCTTTCTCCCAGGACGGTTTCATATTCTTTGGCAAATCCTTTTATATTTTCATCAACCACAGCCATCTTCGCTACCTGCTGAATTTCTTCGTCAGAGGCCTCTTCCTTTCCAAATTTGATATTGTTTTTAATAGTATCCGAAAACAAAAAAGCATCCTGGGGAACGGCCCCAATGGAGGCCCTAAGATCGTACAGATTGAGTTCCGTGATCGGCACCCCGTCTACTTTAATGGAGCCTGAAGAAACATCATAAAGCCGGGCAATTAAGTCGAGTATCGTTGATTTTCCTGAACCTGTTTTTCCTAAAATCGCTAAAGTTTCTCCGGCCCTAACCCTAAATGAAATTCCTTTGAGTGCTGTAATATTCGTGTCTTCATAGGTAAAAAAAACCTTGTCGAATTCTATAGAGCCTTTAATGGGAGTAGGCTTTTCAACCTCATTTTTAATCTCGGGTGTTACTTTTAAAAATTCATTGATCCGTTTCTGCGAAGCTTCAGCACGCTGCACAATAGATGTTAACCAACCTACAATGGCCACAGGCCATGTAAGCATATTTACATACAGGATAAACTCCGCAATAATTCCGAAAGTAGCTATTTCGCCATTTATGTATTGTTTTCCCCCAACATAAATCACAAAAATGTTGGATATCCCTATTAACAAAATCATTAAAGGAAAGAACCAGGCATTCACCTTTGCGAGATCCATACTTTTGTCTTTTCCTTCATGGGCCAGGGACTGTACTTCTGTATTAATTTTGGGTTCCAGATTGTACGCCTTGATAACGGAAACCCCGGAGAACGACTCCTGTGCAAAAGTTGACAAGGAAGAGAGGAATTCCTGTACCTTGGTACTCCGTTTGTGGATGATTCTGCTGATCTGATAAATCAAAATGGAAAGCAGAGGTAAAGGAACCAAGGCATAAAAGGCAATTGTAGGGGCTT
>CBDUAW010000166.1:0-5887 GCA_965365215.1 uncultured Eudoraea sp.
GACTCCTATGAAGTGAACCTTAGGAACCTGAATACAAGTAATAGTTCCACTACCAGCGCAAACACCAATGAAGCGGCAATAATACTCGAGAGAGGAACTCCCTATGAGTGGTTTGTGGTCTCCAAAGCGAATGGGACCAATGAAACGGCAAGCAGTGCTACCTGGAAGTTTTATAATCAGGGAGATGGCGTCGTTAACTATGCGCCTTTTCCTGCCGAAGCGGTATTCCCGGCAAGAGGGGCTACTATAAACAGTTCGGGAACGGTTAGCCTGGAGTGGAGCGGTAGTGATGTGGATGGCGATATTGCAGAGTACGAAGTGTATTTTGGGACAGAGGCGGAACCCTCAACCCTTGTAGATACGCTACAGGAAAGTACCATAGATGTAAGCGTCGATTCAGGAACCGTATATTACTGGAGAATCATTACCAGGGATACCGCAGGAAATACCTCCCAGTCTGAAGTTTTTGATTTCAGAGTGAATTAATTATGCAGTGAAAACAATTAATTTAATCCGTTCTAAACATGTTTTGGATCGATTATTGTTTAATAAACCCTAAAACAACTACATGAAAAAAACTTTTTTAGTGGCTATACCAGCTGCACTACTAGGATTAAATACACTTGCCCAGGGGGCGGGCAGGTTAGACCTCCCAACCGTTTATGTTCAAAATACGGTAACGGGAAGCAATAACATGCCCACAAATGTATTGGGCTCCCCCTATCTAAATGAAGAATTTCAGATTGGGACTGTAACTATTAAAGGGTCTGAATCCTATCAGACCTATGTGAGATATAATGCCTTCAATGATGAAATTGAAATGCGTAACGGGAATACTACTAGCGCCGTGATGAAAAGAAATTATATCACTGTCAATTTAGCTGGAGAGGTTTTTAGCATACATCCATATGATGCAGACGGGGCGCTGAAACAGGGTTATTTTAATGCTTTAAACAAAGGAAGTATGCAACTTCTGAGAAGGCGCACAGTAGAACTTAAAGAAGGAAGTGCTGCCAGCTCATCCTATTCGCAGGACAAACCCCCAAAATTTGAACTTAAGCAGAGTTATTATCTTACAAAGGATGGTGAGAAGGCCAAAATGGTACGCTTGAATAAGAAAGGGATCCTGAATGCGCTTTCGGATCGATCCACTAAGGTAAATGCTTTTGTTAAGAAGAATAAACTAAAATTAAAGTCAGAGGTTGAAGTAATTAAACTATTAGATTACTACAATAGCCTTTAATCTTTAATCTTATGGCATAAAAAAGCCCGCTGTATAGCGGGCTTTTTTACAATCAATATTTAAAAATCTGAACTGTTAGATCTTAGTAAGGGTAATAGAGGTATTAGCCTTCGCTCCACAACTGACACCACCTTCATCATCCGCAAAATCTATGATCAGGGTAGAATGATCTCCGGCTGTATAACCCCCAGAACTACAACTTGGGCCAAGCGTTGTAGAACTAGTACATCCAACACCTGTAACCTGACCTGCTGGGACTACTACAGTACCACAAACCAGGATAAAGTTAAAGTCCATAGGATCAAAGCTTCCCAGGACTGGGTAGATCTGAGTATTAAAGAACCTTGTATCTTTACTGGAAGCTCCCTGCTCAATAGTATCTACTCCCTGAGGGAATACCTTAGATCCAAAAATCCCATTAAACATAGTGAGTTTCTTTGCAGTACTCCCCTAAGTATGGTAACCTATGCAATTTAATTAATAAAAGAGATTCTGAACGCCAGTAAATCCTTTTATTCGTTTTCGGAAGGGATCATTATACATAATACACTTCATCAATATAAATCAGCTAGTTTAAATTGCTGACTAAAGAAGTGAAAAGCCATCTTTGGAAGATGGCTTTTCATTTATATCGAATTAGGGATTAACCTAATTTGTTATGTTAACTATTACTGTAAACAGTAATCAAGTGTAAGAACACCTGCAGGCGTACCGGGTCCGTATTCAGCTACCAGATTTCCATTAGGGGAATATATAGCGAAAGAAATTTCACCCCAGTTATCCCCAGGGAAAAACCATTCGGCAGATTCAACTCCATCAGGGAAAGTAATAGTATCTGTTCCGAAGGAAGATTCCGCTACACAATCGTAGGTATTGGGCTCGTAAGGAGTACAAAGACCAACTTCGAAAACTTCTCCAGTGCTTAAGGTTACCATAAGGCCAGGTCCCCCATTGTTACCGGTGGTCTGCCACCCGTCTCCATAAGAGTCTGACATTTCAATAAGCCAGTCACCTCCCTGAATAGGACATTCCCTAAAAAGAGTAATGCTTAGTGTTGAATTAGAAAATGTGATGTCATTAGAATTTGAAACGTCGGTTAAATTCAATACTAACAGTGTACTCCCTTCATCAGGAAGTGCATCAAAATCACTAGTAATAGTTACTGTTCCAACATAAGCCCCTGCAGGAATAACCAAATTGCTCAGGGTATATTGATCTGGTGTTGCCGTTGAAGAGCCATCTACCTCTATTGAAATAGTTCTTTCACTATCTGATTTTGTAGTAACGGTAACATCTACCTCATAGGTAGCCCCCTCGGCGGGAGTACCCAATAGAGCAGTAGTTGCACTGAACTGTGCAAGTGTCTGTCCGTTTTCATTGTCGAATACTACCAGGTCTTCCTCACATGAAGTGAAGAGTACCAGGCTCATCGCGAATAATAATATAATTTTTTTCATCTCTATTTTTTTTACGTATTAATAACCAGGATTTTGTTGCTCACGAAGCCCTGGGTTCGCGTTGAATTCCACAATTGGAAGTGGAAGTGTAAATCTGAAATCGTCCGCACTAAGGGTACAGGCCCCGTTAAATGCACAGTCGATTGGATCTTTACTAACTCCTCTGCTACCTCTAACTCCCAATCTTTTGAGATCCTTATAGCGGTGCCCTTCATAAGCCAATTCAATTCTTCTTTCGTCCAGGATAGCTCCAAAGGCTTCACTCTGGTTAGCGAAAACCGGTAAGGTTGTATCAGTACCAAATCTTGCATCCCTTAATTGCTTAAGTAATGCCGCAGCAGAGTTTGAAGCTCCATTGATGTTTCCGGCGTCTGCATAAGCTTCAGCTCTGATCAACAGCATTTCTGAAGCCCTGAAGATCTTCAGGTCGTTCATCAAAGGTTGCCCTTCGGAACCTGGATATTTTTGAATTACTAAAATATCGGCTGCAGGATCATTATTGGTAGCATAGTCAGGATCAATAACGCTGGTTGGCGCTACATTCACTGTATATCTAATGTCTGCAGGGTCTAACAAGTTAAATAAAGATCTTCCCATTTCAAAATAGGGCGAACCGGTTAGCGTAGCATCAACGAATGCAAAACGAGCTCCTGCCCATCCGCCTGCTGCAGGACTACCTGTAGCACCCTGACCGTCATAAGTATCGTTATTAGTTCTTTCCAACTTGAAGATAACTTCTGTGTTGTCAGTATCTAACCACATTGCCTCGTACTGTACTCGGTTAGCCAAACCATACTTATCCAACATTGCCTGGCTCAGAGTAGCAGCTTCAACATAGTTTCCACGGTATGCTGCAATACGTGCCCTGAAAGCGGTTAGGAAATCCTTGTTAATCCTGGTAGGATCACTGGTATCATTACCCATTAAACTATTGGCACGATCCAGATCTGAGAGAATGAGGTTATAAACTTCCCCATTGGTGTTTCTCAAAAGCTGCTGATCAATAGTAGGCACAAAGTCTAACGCAGGAACTCCCAATGCACTGTCATCAGTATAATCTGTAGTGAAATACGACAACAACTCAAAGTGAGCAAAAGCCCTTATGGCATACGCCTCACCTAAGATTTGATTGTATAATGCTGCTTCGCTACTTTCCGGCGTAATAATGTCAGTTGCCTCTATTAGTCGGTTAGCTGAATTCACTGCAATATAGTTACGAACCCAGAAGTTAGCTGGTGCAACACTACCGGCGTTCAAAACAAATCCGTAGTCTGCCAAGCCCTGGCCACCGTTATCAAACCCGATAGACAACTCATCCGTAAAAATGGAAGAGAAGGCAATCTCGGGAGAAATATCAAGATCATCGTATACTCCGAATAACCCTGCCTCGAGATCGGCAACGCTTTCGAAAGCCGCATCCGCATCTAAGCGACCCGGCTGGTCTATCTCAATAGCATCATTACATGCTACCGATACGATCAATAAACCAATTAGGTAAAATATGTTTTTATAATTTTTCATTGCTCTATTTTTTTAAAATCCTATTTCAAATCCTACGGAAAGAATCCTTGGTGTCGGATAAATCCTTGAGGTATTACTTAAGGCCTCCGCATCAAAACCTCTCCACTCTGAAATAGTGAATAAGTTCTCAGCATTTCCAAATATTCTCAAAGTAGAGAATCCTGTCCCCTCCAGTAACCTAGCAGGGAAGTTATACCCAACTGTTGCAAAACGCAATCTCAGGAAATCAGCCTTTCTCAGATATCTGTCCGAAGCAAATGAAGCCCTGTTAGGTGCATCATATCTAGGAATATCAGTAATCCTGTTATCTGGAGTCCAAACTCTGAATAGGTCCCTGGTATTTCTGAATTGTCCAATATTATCAGGATTTTGGAAACCGGCAAGGTCATTGTCGAACCTGTCTACGCCAATGGTGTAGTTAAACTGGGTTTGCAGGAAAAAGCCCTTGTAGTCAATATTCAATCCAAAACTACCGTTCCAGTCCGGATAGATATTCTTATCAAGCCAAACCCTGTCCGTATCCGCATCCGGATTTTCAGTTACGTTTCCGTCAGCATCCAGGAATAACAGGTTACCGTTAGCTGGGTTAACTCCTGCATACCTGATGGTAAAATACTCAAAGAGTTTTCCGCCATTTCTTCCGGTTCCAATTATTTCCCCTTCTTCATTTGGCAGATTCCCAAGTTCTTGTTTGTTGTAGTTTCCTACTACATTAACGCCAAGGTTAAAGCCATCCGGATCATCACTGCGAATCAGATCATAATTTAAAGAGAAATCAAATCCAGTATTTGTTAGATCTCCTGTATTTGCATTCAGCGATGTTACCGCATTAACGGCAGAAACCGGAGTACTTTGGAAAAGGTCTGTAGTTTCTTTGATATATCCGTCTACAGATCCTCTTAACCTTCTGTCGAACACTTCAAAATCAATACCTACGTTAGCCTGGGTAACAGTTTCCCATCTAAGAGTGGTATTCGCAATTTGTGACAAGAAGATAGAGTTCTGATTATTATATCCAGGACCTGTAGCGAAAAAATTCTTCGTTAAGTCAGGACCGGAGAAATAAGTTGTTCCTGTAATCCTCTGGTTACCGGAAGTACCGTAAGAAGCTCTTAATTTTAACTGATCGAATGCAGATCCTTGCATAAAGGCTTCATTATGTATATTCCAACGACCAGCAATAGAGTAAAAAGTTGCCCATTTGTTACTACCGGCAAAACGATAGGAAGCATCTCTACGGATAGTTCCTGTTAAACCATATCTGGTATCGTAGTCATAATCTGCTTGCCCAAAGTATGAGAACAATCCGGCATTCAGGATCTGCGCCTGAGGATTATCCGGGAAGAGTATCCCACCAGTATCCGGGTCAAGTGCTACAGGTATCAAACCTGAGCCGTCTCCAGGATAAAAGGTTTTTGGGTTCAATCCGTTGGCAAAGTATCCAAACTGTCTAAAGTGTGCCTTGAAGTATTCCATAAAGGCTCCAGCATCTAGAGAGTGTTTCCCCCATGAATTAGCATAGTTTAAGGAAGTTACCTGGTTGTAGGAGAACTGCCTAGTAGATATCTGCTGCTGGAAACCTGAAGTTGGGTTTTCAGCTCCACCAAATAGTAAGGCGTTAAATGAATCCGGAGCTTCCGCTCTGGTCAGGATCTCATTTTGATAA
>CBDUAW010000167.1:0-5859 GCA_965365215.1 uncultured Eudoraea sp.
GATGGTAGGGGGAGAGCCCGCCTTCTCCCGTGTTGTGATAGGCCCCGGATTTGACCGCACCTCGGTTTAGGGCATCTATTGCAGCGGCAGACAGCGAGCCAAAGCTCATAGCCGAAATATTGATAATAGAAGCGGGTCGGTATGGCCGTGCCCTACCATTATATCCTCCAATTATTTTTGCACAGGGAATAAAGCTATTATCTGTGGCACTGGGATGGCCCGCAGCTACCTTAAAAGGGAGCATTCTATTTTTAATGAATACATGCTGATGGGCATAAAGGTCTCTGTCTGTTCCAAACCCCTCATAGTTATTTTCCTTTTTGGCAGACGCGTAGATCCAGCTTCGCTCAATGCGGTTAAAAGGCAATTCCTCGCGGTTATTGGCTACAAAATACTGTCGCATTTCAGGGCCAATGCTTTCCAACCAATATCTCAGATGCCCAACAATTGGGTAATTGTGACTGATAGTATGGGCTTTTTGGAGAAAGATGTCGCGCAGGGCAACAAGGGCAAGAAAGAATAACAGCCATCCCCACCAGGGGATGTTCTGCAGAAAATCCTTCACCAGTTCCATCTTATCATGATTTATTCAAATAATCCAGGCTCAATTCGGTCAGGGCTTTTACCCCAAGGATAAGACCGCTGTCATCAATAAGGAAATCGGGGGTGTGATGCGGAAACGATTCCGTATTTCCAGGGGTCATCCCCCCCAGGAAAAAGAAAAAACCGGGAACTTCCCTTTGGAAATAAGAGAAATCCTCTGCCCCGGTAATGGCCTTCTGCGTTTGGATATTCTCAGCCCCTGCTACCCTGTTTAGCGTAGGCAGCATCCCTGTAACCAAATCCGGGTCGTTGTAGGTGATATCAGTAGCATCTTTTATTTCTATGGTTGCTTCTCCACCATATGCCCTGGCAATATCACTCACCATTTCTTCCATACGTTTGTTGATATGTGCTTTCATATCATAATCGAGCGTACGGATAGTCCCTATCATTTCTGCACTTTCAGGAATAATATTAAAACGGACCCCGCTTTTTATTTTTCCTACAGTAATTACCGCAGCTTCATTGGTGAGATTCGATTCCCTGCTAATTATGGTCTGCAAACCATCAATGATCTTAGCACTGATAAGTATAGGATCTACCCCGGACCAAGGTTGCGAGCCATGTGTTTGTTTTCCCTTTACCTTAATAGTAAAACTCTGGGCAGCCGCCATAGTGCCTCCTGATTTGTACCTTATAACACCAACAGGGGTTTGAGAATTAATATGAAGCCCAAAAATGGCGTTTACATCCGGATTTTTCAAAACCCCTTCCTTTACCATCAGCAGGGCACCACCTTCCTCCCCAGGGGGTGGGCCTTCTTCGGCCGGCTGAAAAATAAATTTCACACTTCCCCTTATCTTGTCTTTATTATTCGACAAGATCTCGGCAACGCCCATTAAAATGGCCGTATGGGTATCGTGCCCGCAGGCGTGCATAACCCCCACCTTTTCTCCGAGAAACTCGGAGGTTATATTAGATTTGAAAGCCAGGTCATTGCGCTCTGTTACCGGGAGAGCATCAATATCGGCCCTTAGTGCAACAACCTTCCCGGGAAGGTCACCTTTTAGTACACCAACCACTCCAGTATGAGCAACGCCGGTTTCCACTTCAAGCCCAAGAGACTGGAGATGTGCAGCGATTTTTTCAGCGGTTTTAAACTCCCGGTTAGATAATTCAGGGTTTTGATGGATATCTCGTCTCCATGTAATAACCTTAGATTCAATATCAGAGTAATCTTTGGCAAGGTCATATTCTTGTGCACTTAGCGTACCAAGGCATATTAAAAGTATTAAAATGTTGAAATTTCTCATGTAATTGGGTTTAAAACTTAATTAATCTGTATGCCAGGTCCTGATAGTGTATAAGCACTGTCATAGCTGAAAGTGCAATCCGAACCTCTGAAAGAATTTGTTCTTTTGGAATATTTCGGGATAAGGACGACTGTCCGCAAAAGAAAACTTCTACATCTGCAGCTATCAGGGATTCCAACAAGGCCTTGTTAGGATTGTTCACTCCAAATCTTTCCTTGTAAAAAGTATCCTGCAAGAGGTCTTTTGAAGCCTTGTTATGTACCACCATAACTGCCTTAATATTTTTGGAAGAAACGCCACTTTGCGCATGCATATTGAGGTAACGGGCTACTGTTTCAATACTCGTATTCAATTGGTCGGGTGCTTCAGGACTATCCATAATGTCAAAAACAGCCCTGTACACTTTGGTGGTGTCAGTGACAAGATCAGGAGTCTCTATCTGCCAGGTAGCTCCAAAATCCTCAATGACTGGACCTGTTTTCTTTTCCTGTCCCAGACCCGTTATTGGGAAGCATATACCCAATATAAGCAACCCGATTATTTGCTTGTAACCCATTATTTAATTTAGCGATTCTAAATATATTCAAATTGCCCAAATTAGCTTTGAATTGTTCATAATATTTCAAGGAGCTCTTTTGCCTTGCCCGAATTATGGCTAACTTCACGACTTTAAAAACTGATTACAATTGAGTACATTTCTGGAGCAGCTAAATGATGCCCAAAAGGCCCCCGTTCTCCATAAGGAAGGGCCGTTGATGGTGATAGCAGGAGCAGGATCAGGGAAAACAAGGGTCCTGACCTATCGCATTGCACATTTGATGAATGAGGGAGTAGACCCGTTTAATATCCTTGCACTTACTTTTACGAACAAGGCCGCCAGAGAAATGAAGGCGAGAATAGAACAATTGGTTGGGGGGTCAGAGGCCAAAAATTTATGGATGGGGACCTTTCACTCCGTATTTGCGAGGTTATTGAGATATGACGGAGATAAATTAGGCTATCCTAGTAATTTTACCATCTACGATACGCAGGATTCACAACGATTGATCGCCTCCATAATTAAGGAGATGAATCTGGACAAGGACCTCTATAAGTACAAGCAAATTCAAAATCGGATTTCCTCCTTTAAAAACAGTTTGATTACCGTTAAGGCCTATTTTCAAAATCCTGAACTCATTGAAGCAGACGCCATGGCCAAACGCCCAAGGCTTGGCGAAATCTACAAGAACTATGTAGATCGATGTTTCAAGGCAGGGGCTATGGATTTTGACGATCTGTTATTGCGGACCAATGAACTTTTAAGCCGGTTTCCTGAAGTACTCATGAAATACCAGGACCGGTTTCGATATATTTTGGTTGATGAGTACCAGGATACCAATCATTCCCAATACCTGATTGTAAAAGCCCTGGCAGATCGGTATCAGAATATTTGCGTAGTTGGGGATGATGCCCAGAGTATCTACTCCTTCAGAGGTGCAAATATTACCAATATCCTGAATTTTCAACGAGATTATGACGATGCAGCCGTTTACAGGCTGGAACAAAACTATCGGTCTACCCAGAATATTGTAAATGCGGCTAATGCCATTATTGCCAATAACAAAAATCAATTGGAAAAATTGGTTTGGACGGCCAATGAAGAAGGACCTAAAATAAAGTTGCACCGCAGCACTACCGATGCTGAAGAAGGAAGGTATGTAGCGGGGTCCATCTTTGAGCACAAGATGCAGCAACAATTGAAGAATTCGGATTTTGCAGTTTTATACAGAACCAATTCGCAATCTCGCGCAATAGAAGATGCCCTTAGAAAAAGGGACATCCCTTATCGTATCTTTGGAGGTCTGTCTTTTTACCAAAGGAAAGAGATCAAGGACTTACTGTCTTATTTAAGACTGGTAATCAATCCTCAGGATGAAGAAGCCCTGAAACGAGTTATTAACTTTCCGGCCAGAGGGATAGGGCAGACCACCGTGGATAAGTTAACGGTTGCTGCAAATCACTATGGAAGATCTATTTTTGAAGTTCTCGAAAACCTTGGCAAGATAGATCTGAAGATCAATTCCGGAACCCGGGCTAAGCTGGAAGATTTCTTAAATATGATCAAAAGTTTTCAGATCATGAATAAGGAGGCCGACGCCTTTACCCTCGCTGAGCATGTGTCAAAGAAATCCGGAATTTTAATTGAATTTAAGAAAGACGGTACCCCGGAAGGGGTGGCCCGTATGGAAAATATTGAGGAACTATTAAATGGGATCAAGGATTTTGTGGAAGGCCAAAAGGAGATTGCAGATGCCAAGGGAGATCTCATAGAATTTTTAGAGGATGTGGCCCTGGCAACGGACCTTGACAACGAGAAAGGCGATCCGGACAGGGTAGCGCTTATGACCATACACCTGGCCAAGGGTCTTGAATTCCCCTATGTTTATATAGTTGGTTTGGAAGAAGATCTTTTCCCATCAGCTATGAGCATGAATACAAGAAGTGAACTGGAGGAGGAAAGACGCCTATTCTATGTTGCGCTCACCAGGGCAGAAAAACAGGCCTATGTCACCTATACTTTAAACCGCTACCGATGGGGAAAATTGATAGATGCAGAACCCAGCCGATTTATTGAGGAGATAGAGGAAAAATATGTTGAGAATCTCACTCCAATAGAATCGTACAAGTTTAAGCCTTTGGTAAATACGAACATCTTTGGGGAGGTGCGAATTCCAAAAAAAACCGCTACTTCTTCAGGGGGTAGTAAAATGGCACAACTCAGTAAGAACAGGGAGCAGCAGTTACGGAAACTTAAAAAATTAAAACCAGACCTGGGAACTCCTATTGGAAATACTGCCACAGCCAATGTGGAACTGGAAGAGGGCAGCCTGGTTAATCATACCAGATTTGGAAAAGGAAAGGTTCTGAAGATTGAGGGGCAGGGAAATGACAAGAAAGCAGAAGTTCAATTTGAAAAAGGTGATATAAAAAAATTACTGCTTAGGTTTGCGAAGCTGGAAGTAGTAAAGAAGGAAGCCAAATAGTCTTTTAATCAATAGAAAACCGGGATTATGAAATTTGTAAAATACATGAATACCAACTCAAAAATGGAACAGGGCTGCTTGGTTTTGATAGGAATGCTTTTTCTATTTGGTTGCGGCAATAGCTCCCCTGATGAAACTGCTGAAGAGGTAAATAACCCAGCACCACCCCTTGGAGAAGTTAAAGATGTTTTTGCAGCAGATTACTGGGATGAAGCACAATTGGTTTGGCAAGACGAGTTCAACGGGGACAGCCTTTCTCTTGAATATTGGAAATTTGAAACAGGTGCACACGGGTGGGGAAATAATGAGTGGCAGAATTATGTGGCCGACGAAAATGTTGAGGTAAGTGATGGAACCTTAAAAATAACAGCGAAAAAGATCGGCCCTGGACAAAGAGTAGGGGACTACACCTCTGCTCGTCTGAATAGCAAGCAGGCTTTTACCTATGGCAGATTGGAAATCAGGGCAAAATTGCCAGATCATAAGGGAAAAGGGGTATGGCCGGCCTTATGGATGCTGGGTCAAAATATCAATTCTGTAGGTTGGCCGGCCTGTGGGGAAATAGACATTATGGAATATGTAAGCTTTGATCCTGATAAGGTACACTTTTCCATTCACAGTACAACAAACAACCATTCCATTGGGACCCAGATAACCTCTGGCCCTGTACCACTTGAGTCTATCGAAGAAGAATTTCATACTTATGGAATATTATGGACTAATAAATACATTAAATTTTATATAGATGAGATTGACAATGTAAAATTGAATTTCATCAGGCCGATAACCTCCAATTCCGACAACTGGCCATTTTCCCAACCTTTTTACTTTCTTATGAATATTGCAGTGGGTGGTAATTGGGGCGGACTTGAAGGCGTGGAAGATTCCATCTTTCCCTCGGTTATGGAAATTGATTATGTAAGGGTATATCAGGTACAATAACAACCTCTTTTAATTAGGAAAGGAATTCGTGGCGGCAA
>CBDUAW010000168.1:0-5855 GCA_965365215.1 uncultured Eudoraea sp.
CCGAGCAAAATTTAGTAGCTATGACAATAGACTTTGATAAAAATGAAGCAGGATTGGTACCTGCTATAATCCAGGACCATTCTACACAATGCATATTAATGCTGGGGTATATGAATTCCGAAGCCTGGGAGAAGACCCGGCAAACCAAAAAAGTAACCTTTTACAGCAGGTCCAAAAAGCGTTTGTGGACCAAAGGGGAAGAAAGTGGCAACTATCTCCATTTTGTGGATGCCAAAACAGACTGTGATAACGATGCCATCCTGGTACAGGTAAAACCGGAGGGGCCAACCTGCCATTTAGGGACTGATACCTGCTGGGGCGAAGAAAACAGAGCATCTTATGGTTTTCTGTCGCAATTGGAAGCGGTAATTCGTATGCGAAAAGAAAGTGCAGACCAGGAGAAGAGTTACGTAGCTTCCCTTTTTGCAAAAGGCATCAATAAAATAGCTCAGAAAGTAGGGGAAGAAGCTGTGGAAACGGTCATAGAAGCCAAAGATTCCAATGACGAATTTTTTGTCAACGAAGCATCGGATCTTTTGTTCCATTACCTTATCCTGCTCAATGCAAAAGGATTTCAACTGGAGGACATTGTGAAACAATTGAGTAAACGTCATACGAATTAAAGGCTGGCTACCACCAAACCACAAAGAATTTCTCAAATTGGCCGTCCTTTCGTTTACGCCAAACCATGGGGGCATTCTTTTTAATCATTCGCAAATTTATTTCAAGTAAAACTTCAATATAGCTAGTCCAATTTGCACTATTATTAGGTTTTACCGGCCATTCATTCTTATAAGGAATATAGTAGTGATCCTCTCGGAATTCAGCCATTTCGAAGGTTTCAAAACGCATCCAACATCCCATGATACAGGCCTTGTTTAAAGGTCGGATATGGATCTGTTTGGAGGGATAGGGAACAAACAATTGAGCCTTAAAGCATGCTTTTGAAGCTATTAAATCAGGATTAATTCCCTGTGCTTCCAGGACCCTTCTTCCAGACTCCGAAGAAAGCATTGGAAATTGATTGTCCTTCATCTTTTCCATTTTGGTATAAAACATATCCCTTTTATTGGGTCCCATTAAACGATAAATAGGTTCTGAAATTTCAGGGTTGATGATATAAAACTTAAAGGTGAGTTCCACATGAACAATACCGCCGGTTTTCTTCTGCAGGATAAAATCGAGCTCACCTAAGGTCTTTTTCCCTTCCCGGATTACGGTATTGTGAGCTAATACCTCAAATTCTTCAGATGCCGAAAGACATTGCAAAAAAACAAACTCCATCTGATGCCCTAACCGCAACTTTTCCGGGATAGGTACAATATGAATATCGGGCAATAGGGTAGTTGGGAAATCAAATTGCGGAATCCCAAACTGCTCCTTTACCCACAGGGGCGGGGTATCGAGAAATCCCTGGTAGCGATCTGAATCAGTAATGGCCATTACGGTAAAATTAAAGGAAACCGTTAAGTTTTCATTAAAAGAAAGGGGCATTTTGGGAAATGTCTTATTTTTATATGATGGCTATGAAAACAAGAAAAGGATTTCGATTTTCTACGTATAAAGCACCGGATCAAACTCCTTTTGAACGGCTTTTCGAAATCTTTCAGGAATTGATAACCCACACTTCGGGAGATGTGGAAGAAGCACTCGATTGGCTGCGGGAGCTGGATCAGGAGTACGATCTCACCGATGAGAATTATACTATAGACGATTTTATTGAAGACCTCAAGGCCAAAGGATTTCTTAGGGAAGAATTTGAAGATGGCGGGGGAGAAGGTGAAGGGGAACCTGGAGAGGGCACCCTTTCTATTACGGCAAAAATGGAACGTATTATCCGGCAAAGGGCCCTGGATCAGATCTTCGGGAAACTTAAACGAAGTGGTTCTGGAAACCATAGAACAGGGAAAACAGGCCGTGGTGACGAACATACAGGCGATTTCAGAGAATATCGCTATGGAGACGCCTTAGATCATATTTCCATGACGGAAAGCCTCAAAAATGCACAGATTAACCACGGAATGGATGCATTTTCCCTTACAGAGGACGATCTGGTGGTAGAAGATACCTATCACAAAGCACAGATGAGTACGGTCCTTATGATCGATATCAGCCATAGTATGATTCTTTACGGGGAAGACCGGATAACCCCGGCTAAGAAAGTGGCCATGGCGCTGGCGGAGCTTATCACCACCCGTTATCCAAAAGACACGCTAGACATCCTCGTTTTCGGTAACGATGCCTGGCCCATCCCTATAAAGGATTTGCCATACCTTAAGGTGGGCCCTTATCATACAAATACGGTAGCTGGCTTACAACTTGCGATGGACATGCTAAGGCGCAAAAGGAATACCAATAAACAAATTTTTATGATTACAGATGGGAAACCAAGTTGTCTGCGTTTACCAGACGGCACTTACTACAAAAATAGTGTAGGTCTGGACGATTATATCGTAGAGAAATGCTATAACATGGCAAGGCAGGCAAGAAAATTACATATTCCCATAACCACTTTTATGATTGCTCAGGACCCATATTTAATGCAATTTGTACGCCATTTTACGGAGGCAAATAAGGGGAAGGCATTTTTTACCGGCTTAAAGGGATTGGGGGAGATGATTTTTGAAGACTATGAACAGAATAGAAAAAAAAGATTGCGAGGTTAGACCATTAATAAAGATGTTCTGACAATACTATGAAAAACCAGAATATGAAATTGAATCACAAAGACATAAGTACCTTAGGACAACTTAAGGCCAGCGGATATCAGAGCAGAAGCATAAAAGATGAGCTGCGAGACAACCTTAGGGAGAAAATAAAAAAAGGAGAGACGGTATTTGAGGGAGTTTGGGGCTATGAGGACTCCGTTATTCCGGAATTAGAAAGGGCAATCCTCTCCAGGCATAATGTAAATTTATTGGGACTGAGAGGTCAGGCAAAAACAAGGTTGGCTCGCTTAATGGTGAACTTACTGGATGAGTGGATCCCTGTGGTTGCCGGGTCCGAGATCAATGACGATCCATTTAATCCCATTTCAAGATACAGCCGCGAGCTTATCAGTGAAAAAGGAGATGAAACCCCCGTTTCCTGGCTTCATAGAGACGATCGGTTTTATGAGAAACTAGCTACTCCAGATGTTACTGTAGCGGATCTAATAGGAGATGTTGACCCCATTAAGGCAGCCAATCTGAAATTGTCTTATGCGGACGACCGTGTGATTCATTTTGGAATGATCCCCAGGGCCAATCGATGTATTTTTGTAATTAATGAACTGCCCGATTTGCAATCCCGGATTCAGGTATCCCTTTTTAATATCCTCCAGGAAGGGGACATACAGATCAGGGGATTTAAGTTAAGACTTCCTTTAGACGTACAATTCGTTTTCACGGCCAATCCGGAAGATTATACCAACCGGGGGAGTATTGTTACGCCTTTAAAAGACCGTATCGGATCTCAGATACTTACGCATTACCCAGAGGAAATTTCAACGGCGCGTAAAATTACAGAACAGGAAGCACAACTAGATAAGCAACAACGGGAGCTCATCTACGTACCTGAACTTGCAAAAGACCTGCTGGAACAGATTAGTTTTGAAGCACGAAAAAGTGAATATGTAGATGCGAAGAGCGGGGTGAGTGCCAGGACCAGTATCACCGCATATGAAAACCTGCTTAGTACAGCAGAAAGGCGGTTATTGGCAAACGGGGAAAAGAACACCGTTGTTAGACTAATTGATTTTATGGGGGTTATACCTGCTATAACAGGTAAAATAGAATTGGTGTACGAGGGAGAGCAGGAAGGAGCCGATACCGTAGCGGCGATTTTATTTGAAGAAGCGATTAAAACACTCTTTCCAAATCATTTTCCAAAGATCCAGAAATTGGAACACAAGGATGCGGAGAGTCCGTTTGATGATCTATTAACCTGGTTTTTTAACGGGGAAGGTTTAGAGATTATGGACGATGTGCCAGATCAGGAGTATCGCAGACAATTGGATGAAATTTCTCCCCTAAACCCATTGATTTCGGAACACCAGCCCGATTTGGCTGCCGATGATATTTATTTTATGAAAGAGTTTTTACTCTGGGGATTGGTTGCCCACAAAAAGTTGAGCAAACATCGCTTTACCAGCGGATATCAGTTTAAGGATCTCTATGGAAGCTATATCAGTAAATTATAAAAAAGGCCCCGGGAAACCGGGGCCTTTTAGCGCCATAACATAAGCGAATCTTGTCATTGCCAAGAATCGATGTTTTCATTGATATTGTCAAAATTATATACCCCAACCTCTTTTTTTCGATGTGCAAAGGCTAATAGTGTGAGAACAAGTAGGAAGATTTGAAGACTTAGAATTAGCCTACCCATGAGGCTAAAAGTATCTGGTAGCAGGTGGTCTTCATAATTGGAGGCACTTACCATGATGTAAACCGTATCAGATGCTTTAAAAAGATAGACCAAAAAAATGGCGTACAGGGCGTATTCCAGATTTCGCATTTGTGGATCCACGAATTCCTGCTCCCTTAATTTAAACCATATTACATAGAGGTAGACAAAATGTACAGTGGTAAGGAAAGGGAAGATGTAGTTATCCACCTTGAAAAAATAAAATTTGTCGGTATAAAGGCCGTAAAAATTGAGGACGATCAGGATTGGGATTAAGATCAGACTCAATACGAGACACCTTTTCCAATTAATAAGTCGTAACAGATAATTCATTTAGGTAGATTCGGGGTTTTTGGGACGTTTTACGACAATAAAACGCGGCGCCTTCAGCCTTTATTTGAAAAAATTCGATGAACAGTAAGCAATGTTGGGAAGGTGCGGAAAGCTGTTGTGAAAGCACTTAAATCAAAAGAAAAGTATTCCGTTTTATCGATAGGATTATCAGGATTTTTTCTAACGGGCCAGGGGGTACCATTTAAAATGTGTAAGGCTTCGCCATATCCATTCCAGGGGTCCGTAGTAGAACCGCTGTAACCACCACTTACTGATCAACATCTGCAACCAGATAACTACAAGGGCAAGGAGGAAGGTGTATCGGTTAGGTATTTCAGCCAGATAACCGAGACCCCAACCAAAAAAGAAGAAAGTTCCCAGGACACTTTGAAGCACATAATTAGTCAGGGCCGTACGGCCATAGGGGGCAAATGCATTTAGTATGCGTTCTCCCTTCGCTTTCTTATACCATATCACGAATAATCCTACCAGCAATATGGTTAAGGCCAAATTGGTAAGATCCATGCCGGTAAGGCCAATCATTGCCCAGATATTGTCAAAGCTTACATTAGGTCCCAACTGTGCAAACCCCAGGATCATAATTGCCAGGCCTACTAATAACAAGATAAGCGCAGCATACATGCCGTTCTTGATAAGCGTCTTATGCTCCCGGAAATTTTCAAAAAACCGGTATCGGCCGGCAAATAGGCCCAGTAGGAAGAATCCAAATGTCAAATACCCCCTGGAAAATATACCCATCTGAAAATCCATCTTCATCAAATGCCCTTCTGTTGCATTAGAATAAAATACCTCTGTTATACTGCCATTCTTGATTGTCTCAAAATAAGCAGCTATCCACGGACTGCTGGGGTCATCTAAACCTTCTATAAATAGCGGTTCCCCCTGAAATATCACGTAAATTAAGAACCTGCCGAGGCCCAGGAACAGTAGCAAGGCAATCCCCAGGATCCAGCGGTAGTTGAGCTTGTAAAAGGGGATCAGAAATACGCCCAGCATTGCATATATGGTTAGGATGTCCCCACGGTAAAACAAATGGTGTATAAATCCTATGGCAAAGAGCAGGACCAATCGCCATAAAAAGCGCCATCTAAAATCTAATCCTTTTTGGTGCGCCCTGT
>CBDUAW010000169.1:0-5828 GCA_965365215.1 uncultured Eudoraea sp.
GCATGTTTAAATCATCATCGTTTTCACATCCGCTAAACAATTGGGATGTGAGTAATGTTTTAAATATGGACTTTATGTTTGCCCAATCACAATTCAATCAGGATATCGGTTCCTGGGACGTAAGTAGTGTTAATGATATGATAGGAATGTTTGAAGGCTCACCATTCAACCAGAATATCGGTGATTGGAATATCAGTAATGTTACCTTTATGGGAGAGATGTTTGCTAGATCACAATTCAATAGTGATATCGGTAGTTGGGATGTTAGCAATGTAACAGAGATGTATGGAATGTTTGCAGAATCACCCTTCGATCAAAACATCGGCGCCTGGGATGTTAGCAATGTTACCCATATGTTTGGTATGTTCGCAGATGCTCCGTTTAACCAGGATCTCAGTGGATGGGATGTACATAGTGTTATTGACTGCAGTGAATTTAGTATGAATACCCCAAATTGGAACCTTCCCAAACCCAACTTTACCAATTGTGATCCGAATTAAAAACCTTAATTTTCGGGGATGGGTACGGAAAAAGATTATATAGCCAAAAACCGCAGGGCCTGGAACAACAAGGTAGCCACCCACCTGCAATCCGATTTTTATGACGTGCCGGGGTTTCTGGAGGGGAAGTCGTCCCTGCAGGAAATCGAGTTGGGACTTTTAGGAGATTTGAAAGGAAAGTCGGTCCTCCACCTTCAATGTCACTTCGGACTGGATACACTCTCCCTGGCCCGTATGGGCGCCGAAGTAACCGGGGTAGACCTTTCTGATAGGGCCATAAACACAGCCCGCAACCTGGCTGAAAAAACAGGGATCCCTGCCCGTTTTGTTTGTTGCGACCTGTATGAGCTCCCTAAACATCTCGATGAACAATTCGACCTGGTCTTTACCACCTACGGAACTATTGGCTGGTTGCCAAATTTAGACAAATGGTCTTCCCTGATCAGCCGGTATTTAAAACCGGGCGGGGAATTACTTTTTGTAGAATTCCACCCCGTAGTCTGGATGTTTAATGAAGACTTCACTGAAGTGGGATACGACTATTTCAACACCAAACCCATTGTGGAGACCGAAACCGGCACCTATGCCGACCCTGATGCCCCACTGGAACAGGAATTTGTAAGCTGGAACCACAGCCTTGGGGAAGTACTGGGCCATCTTATGGGTAGTGGTCTGGAAATAAGGGAATTTCAGGAATTTGATTTCTCCCCGTATAATTGCTTTAAAAACATGATTGAAGTGTCCCCAAAACAATTCCGGATTGCCCATCTGGAACATAAAATTCCTATGGTATATGCCCTGAAGGCCATTAAAAAAAGATAATTCAAGGAAGGTATCCCTCTGATTATGAAGTAAAAACACTATCTTAAGGGAGTATAATTGCATTGTAACTCATGGTAAAGAGTGCCTCCCAAAAAAAATATAGTATTCTACTTTGGATTGCCAGGATATGGAGTATTTTAAGTATTGGCTTTTTGGTTTTTATGATCGGCGCGCACTTCCTCAACGGAGATTTTGGGAACTTCAATCACAGCCGTGAAATTCTCTTGTTTGCCTTTTTCCCTGTGGGTGTAATCCTTGGGTTATTAATTGCTTGGCTTAAGCCAGGATTAGGAGGCTCTTTAGCTATTCTCAGCCTGTTGGCTTTCAGAATTACAGCTAATGAAATTGATTTTAATTTCTGGATTGATGGATTGGCTGCACCAGGTTTTCTCTTTTTTTTATATTGGTCCATAACCAAGAAAAGAAAGAAAAATTCCCCTGCCGATTAAACTAAATTTTCCTCAATGCTCATCCACTGCTATTTTTTTGGTGTATATATAAATAGTAATTGTTGCCAATGAAGCTAAGGACCTGCTTTTTTATTTTCTATTCCATCAGTTTTTGTTTGGTCAACGCCCAATCTCCGGGTTCGGCATCCTTAGATAGCGGAAACAACAGCTTACTGCAGTACAATTTATTTTTTGGGGAAGACGCTGGCCCTGCAGACTATGAGGAATCCTCTCCTTCCTTTACAACTGACGGCAAAACAATGGTTTTTGCAAGATACCAGGATTGGGTAAGGAAGGCACCCTACATTGCCCATTTTCGCGATGGATCTTGGATAAAGGAAAAATTGACTTTTGTAGATACCCTCTACAATCTGGCGATAGCTCCGGACGGCAAACGAATTATCTACAAAACCAGGGAAGCTTCCTCGTCTGGGGAAATTAGCAGGACCTATGTTGTAGATCAAGTTGCAGGAGAATGGAATAAACCAAAGGAAGTCTCAGAATTGTACAATATCGATGCTGGTTATTTTCAACTTATGGAAGACGGGACCTTATATCTCTTTGCCAGGAAGCCCAAAATCGGAATCTATATCTGCAAACCGGACGAGACACGAATTTTTTCAGAACCTATCTGGCTAAGTGACAATATTGGCTTGGAGGGAAGTGATTCATTTGATGTACTGGTTCATCCCAATGGGAAAAAATTAATCCTTACTCAATGGTATAGTACTCAGAAATATCCGGAACGAGGTGAACCAGGCATGTTCTACTATGAAAAAAAGAAGGGACAATGGCAAAGAATTAAACGCTTGCCACTAGCCTATGGCTGGGGGGCTTCAGTTACTACAGATGGAAAGGTCGTCTTTGTCTGTGAAGGCCAACTTCAGTTTGTTAATATTAAAGACTTCAAAATAAAATGGTGGTAAATAAACTGATTTTTAAATCCCTGCTGGTACTTTCTTTTTTCCTGGGCATTACGGCAACCCACTCCCAGAGTCAAGAAAGGGTTTTTTCAAAATTAGAAGGCTACTGGGAAGGTGCTTTTATAAAAAACAACAGCTATCAAAAGTTCGAAGTCCAATTCTACAAAAAGGACACTGCCTATACAAGCTTGCAAATTATGGAGGAATGGCATCCTCAATTTGGTGAATTTGTGCTGCCGTTTACCATCGATTCTACAGGAATTATTAGTACTAACACCGGAAAAGGCAAAGCCTTTTTAAACTTAGATTCAAAAAATCTTGAACTTATTGGTTATATAGAAGGTGCAGTACCCCCAATAAGTATTCATCTAAAAAAAGTACCACCTCCACCAAAACCCAATTTTACCATAGAGGAAATTACTGTAAAGAATAAGAAGGTGAAACTCAATGGACACCTTCATGTTCCGGATAACAGGAATGGAACAGCCCTGATTATCGTTGGCGGCCGCAGTTGTTATGCTGGTAACACCAAATACGACCTCTATGCCAAACTTCTGAGACGCTATGGTATTTCAGTTTTGTCCTTTAATAAAAGAGGTACTGGTAAATCTACCGGCGATTGTGCCCTGGCTACCATAGAAGACCTGGCATCCGATGTATCTGCCATAAAAAGATACCTTGAGAATCACCCTAATCAGTACAAGAGTATTGGCGTACTAGGTAGCAGTGCCGGTGGCTGGGTAATGGCAAAGGCACAGGAAAAATCGAATTTTGATTTTATGATCGGGGTGGTTGGCCCTTCAACTTCGGTAGAAGAACAACAGATGCAATCTATGGCGTACGGCTTTGATTTCTACCAGCTTTCCGAATCTGCCAGGGCGAATCTTTTGGAATATACAAGGATGATGTTTGAGGCAAAAGCTACACAGAAAAACTACGAAAAGTTTAGTATGCTTCTGGATAAGGTGGGGAAAGAAGACTGGAAAAAGTTGCTCGACGATACGGACATCCCCGCAGATGCTTCCGGAATTAACGATCTTTGGGTAAGGCGTCATAATTATGATCCGGCCAAAGTGTTTTCTAAATTTAATAATCCTTTCCTGGCCATCTATGGTGAAATCGACTGGATTGTGCCCTACAAAGAAAATGTTGCCGAGCTGGAACAATTCTTTGACGGTGACCGAAAAAAACTCCTCACCAATGTGGTGGTCCATAATGCTGAACATGGAACGGAGGTTAAAGGTGATTACATTAAGCTGACTAACAATAAATCCTATTGGCACTTTTATAGAATATCCCCGGAAGTATCCATCTCCATAATTGACTTTTTAGTTAATAATGGCTTTATCAAAAATCAATAAAACCATTCGCGTTATATAAAAATATGCTGTACGCTTTTACCTAAATCAATTACCTTTATCTCTCTTAAAAGGTTAGTAAATAGTGATTTCAAAAAGATTTCCCCTTTGTATTCTTTGTTTTTTGTCATTGCTGTTGCTTTCCTGTAAAGGGCGGCAAAAAGAAAATACAATCCTGATTGCCACGGCTTCCAACATGCAATTTGCCATTAAAGAAATTGCAACTGCATTTACGGAAAATACGGGAATTGAAACAGAAATAATCGTAGGGGCGTCCGGGAACCTCGCTGCACAAATAAAAGAAGGAGCTCCGTACAATGTGTTTTTATCCGCAGATATGAAATATCCCCAATTCCTTTATCAGAATGGTTTGGCAAAGAATCCACCGGAGGTGTATGCGTATGGTCAATTAATTCTTTGGACATGCCAGGATGGGATTAGTGCAGATGTAGATTCTCTGGTCAGCACAAAGGTTAAGCATATTGCACTGGCGAATCCGGATCTCGCTCCATATGGAAAGGCAGCACTGGAAGTGCTCAAGAAGCACGCCCTGACATCAACGGTACAAGCAAAATTGGTTTACGGGGAAAGCATTGCCCAGGCCAACCAATTTATATATTCAGGGGCAGCAGAAGTTGGATTTACTGCGCTCGCAGTGGTCTATACCCCTAAATTTCAAAACAAAGGTACATGGACCATCATCCCTACTGATTCCTATAGCCCAATAGCTCAGGGTATTATTTTAATAAACAGCAAGGAAGCTGCATCTGATAATGTGCGAAAATTTTATAATTTTCTTTTTGAGGAACAGGGAAAGAGGATACTCGGAAAATACGGATATATTACTGATGAATAGATTGTCTGGCAACATAACGGCAGTAAATGGCTCAGGAAACCTTTCTATGGTTACCGTACAGGTTGCCCAAAATACTAACTTGTCCGTTATCGTAATTGAAACTCAAAAATCAGCAGACTACTTAAGGGTTGGGAATTCCATTGATCTTTGCTTTAAAGAAACTGAGGTAATCATTGCCAAAGAACCCGGTTATTTTCTAAGTATCCAAAACAGCATCCCCGGTAAAATAATCGATGTAAAACGAGGAGAACTGCTCTCAAGGGTGGGCATAAATACTTCCATTGGCAGTATTAATGCGGTAATTCCCACCGGGGCCGTGGACGACTTATCCCTTATAGTTGGCCTGGAAGTAGTAGCTTTGGTTAAAGTGAATGAAATAATGTTGGCCGACTAATGGATTGGGAACCGCTAATATTAACCTTTGAACTTGCCCTGACTACTACAGTGGTACTGTTTATCCTTGGCATCCCACTGGCCTACTGGCTCTCTAATACTTCTTCCAAAATAAAACCAGTGATCGAAACTGTGGTAAGTATGCCTTTGGTCTTACCGCCTACTGTACTGGGATTTTATTTTCTTATTGCATTCAGCCCCGATAATCTGTTTGGGGCCTGGTTGGATGATTGGCTTGGCCTGCAATTGGTATTTTCTTTCTCAGGATTGGTGGTTGCTTCGGTCATTTACAGCCTGCCTTTTATGGTACAACCCATTCAGGCAGGATTCTCATCTTTGCCACCATCTTTAAAAGAGGCATCCCTTCTTATGGGAAAATCAAAATGCCTTTTCTAAATATCCTGATTTAAAAATTAAACAGCGACAATTTCGGCATATGTCGACTATTGATGTGGATAATGCATATGCTTTTCTTTATAAAGGCACTGTTCGCACTTTGGGAGCTTCTTTCAGATCTTTATTTCGAT
>CBDUAW010000170.1:0-5801 GCA_965365215.1 uncultured Eudoraea sp.
CAAACTTTAGAGAGTCTCAGAGAAAAAGAAGCCCAGCTTAAACTTATCAATGACCAGTTCGCAAGGAATGATTCTATTGCCCTCCTCGTCCTTACTGATTTGAAGAGGACGTTGGGGGAAGAAGCGAAAATAGCCGTTGATAAAGGGGCCGTAACTATTGTAATGGGGCAAGCGAGTTTATTCGGAGAGGATGATAACAGCTTTGCCCTTAAGCCTGAAGCCGGCGCCGCTCTAGACAAGGTAGCACAAGTAATAGGCCGATATCCCGATTGGGTAGTCACCATTGAAAGTCAGGAAAACGGCATGATCGACAAGCCGGTCAGAGCTCAGCAATCGGGGGTTTTGGTATCAAAACTCAGCGATAGTAGTGCTATTAAAGCGGAAGCAGTTTATCAAACCAGGAAGGAAACCCTGGTTAATTCCTTTCATTTTAGGCTGCATCCCAGGTATCCTGCTTTCTATCTAAGTGTAAGAGAATCCTTGAAGAAATAGCTTTTTCAGGGATTTCATATGAATAATAACAAGGAAGCGGGTAGGCATATACTTTTTTGCCGGAGAAGCCGTTCTTAGTCCAGAAACCAAACCAAAAATAACATGACCGGAGACGGAATATTTCAATTGTTTGCCTATTTATTACCTGCAGTAGTTACAGGCGCAGTAGCATTTTATTTTTTCAGACTTCATACCAATAATGAAGAAGGGCGTAGAAGGTATCTACTGCATAAGGATTCCCAAAAAAACGCCATGCCAATAAGGTTACAGGCATACGAAAGGATGGCTTTATTCCTGGAGCGAATCTCCATCCCCAGTCTGGTGGTAAGGGTAGCACCAAAGTCTGCCGAGAAAAATGCATATGAAAATTTATTGATCAAATCCATTGAAAATGAATTTGAGCACAATTTGTCTCAGCAGATCTATATGTCTGATGAATGCTGGAATATCATTAAGGCTGCAAAGAATGCCACCATTCAATCCATAAGAAAAGCAGCGATGAGCGAGTCTGATTCGGCCGACAAACTGCGGGAGGATATCCTTAACCAAACCATGGACAAGCAATCGCCATCGGCTACTGCTCTGGCTTATGTTAAAAAGGAAATTAGCGCGCTTTGGTAAGGATTTTAGGGTAAACTATTCATTGAGGTTGGGTTCAATTTCACTTAGTTCCTGATTCTTCTTTTTAGCAAATTTAAAGCCGCTACCCCACCAGGTCAGCATTTTTTCTTTATCGAATATCAGGGAGTTAGTAGTTAACACTGTTGGTGTATAATAGAAATTAATGATGGCACCGTGGTAATTGGCCACAAACTTTCCAATCCGTATGTTCTGCCGCTCAATCCTGTCGAGCATAAATGCAAACATATTGGTCAAAAGCGAAAAGGCATTTTTAGAAGGCAGTCGGTTTAAGTGGGTAATTTCTGTGTGAAGGATTATGGCATCTACTTCTGTAGCCCCGCGTTTAATGGCCTCCTCTATCGGGACCATACTTCCCAGGCCACCATCGGCATACTCACAGCCCTCTTTCCTCACCAGGCTCATAAAAGGTGTATAATTGCAGGAGATCCAAATCCATTCACAAAAGTCGTCATACGAAAAGTCCTTTATCGATTTATACTCTACCGTGTTGAGCGAGAGATTGGATACTGTAACCACAATTTCCTTCTTACTGTGCTTCAGTTTATCAAACTCCTCGGGGGTAAGCGTCTCCCTGATCAGCTTTAAAAGATTGTGGCTTTCGCCAAAAGTTTTACTCCCCCTGGAAAAATTCTTTAAAACATTCCAGTGGCTAATGGCAATATTGGTAACGCCATATTTATTTTGAATCAGAAAGGGACAATTGCTAAAAATATCATCCTGGGTAACTGAAGTATAGACCTCCTTGATCTTTTGAATCTTTCCGAGCGCTAAATGAGAGATTAGCAGACTACCTGTAGAAGTACCTAAAAACAGATCATAGGAATATCCCAGGCCTTCCATAAGGTATTGGGCTACTCCCCCTGCAAAGGCTCCTTTACTTCCCCCCCCTGAAATGACCATTGCCCTCATTTACTTCAATAGTGTTTGCAGATAAGACTGTTCTCGAAGATTGAGTCCAGGCTTTATCCTTTCCAATCTAACCTTAATTTTGTCGTCTTTGACGATTTCCGATAATAAATTTCGTGCAAATTTTCTAAACTGCCAGCTATGATGCACAGTGGCCTCGATCAGATCCCTTAAATTCCGATCCGAATAATTCAGGATCTCACTCAACAGCAGAAATGCGTTCTGTCTAATCTCAAAAGAATACCGGGGAGAAGTATAACCTCTTAATTCACCTTCCCAGTTTTTTTTAGAGGCCAGATCACCGTAATCTTTGGTTATTAAGGCAAGTGCCAGCCATAAGGTCCGGACGTTAAAATTGGGCAACCCAATGATTCCACTGGTCTTGTTTAAAAACGCACCCCTTGCCTCCGGAAAGGAGATCCAAAGTTTAAATAATGCCTGTTCCTGGGTGAGATAACTGGGATCATTAAGCAAAGGCTCGTAGGTCTCTTTTAATCCCTGAGGAATAGAACTCAATGAAAAAATAACTGCCTGCCGTACTTTCAGGTCTCCTTCTACCAAAATATCGTTGATAAACACTTCAGTTAAGGATTTAAAATATCGGGATGCAATTTTTGACCTATACAAAGAAGAGGTATCTTTTGTCCAATATCTTTTAATGATCTCCAAATTTGGAGCGGTATTGGTTGTCAGTTCCCACTGCAACTTATTAAACCAGGAGATATTCTCACTATGTGCTTCCAGGTATTTCATTGCCTCTGCCATATAAAAATTTCCATCACGCAGCCACATCTTTTCAAAATCTTTCAGCAGGCATTCGCAGCTAGCTTCCATAGTAGAAAGAAAATCCTCTATGGAGGCATTCTTGAAGCTGAAGTCCCGTAGAAATCGCTTAATTCCAATTTTAAATGCCGTATCTCCAATTTGTTCTCGTAAAATGACAGTGGCCCAGGCCCCTTTTTCATAAAAGGTAAGGCTGCTGGCCCCAGGATCGGTCAGGGCTTCTCCCCTGCCCGATTCGCTTAGCTTTTGCAATTCCCTGGCGGTTTCATACAAAATCCAATAAAAGTAATCTTCCCCAAAAACCTCTTTTTCTGCAAGATGTGCATAATAGGTGGCAATTCCCTCGTGCAACCAGTGGTGAGATCCGTCTCTTTCGGTAACCAAATTGCCGAACCATTGATGTGCCAATTCATGTGCATTAACGTTTACATAATTTTTATCCACAAAGGCGGTAGAATCAATCAGGTATCCATCAGAATAAATAGTAGTTCCCGTATTTTCCATCCCGGCGTAAAGGAAATCCCGTACGGGTATCTGTTTGTAGTTCTGCCATGGATACGGTACCCCTATCTCCTCCTCCAGAAAGTCAAAGATCTGCTTTGTATATCTGTAGGTTGGTTCTACTCTGGAGCTATCCCGGGGATAATAATACAAGGAAATAGGAACCCCGGAACTACTATAAATCTCCTTCTTGCCATACTTTCCAATAACAAATCCCAGTAGGTAACTACTCATTGGTTTTTCCATATTAAAAGACCAGTGTTGCAGGCTATCCGTTCTCTTTTTTTCAGTCAGCTTACCGTTGGCAACTATCTCATATTTGGGGTCAAAGGCAATGGAAAGATCAAACACCACCTTATCGTTCATATTGTCTACCACGGGGACCCAATGACTATGGTCCTTACCCTGTCCCTGGGTCCAGATCTGATTATTAGACGCGTCAGCATCTTCCCATCCCATAAAATAGATGGCTTCATTTGGAATGGCAGTATAGGTAATGTTAAGTTCATAAAACTTCCCGGGTTTAAATCTTCGGTAAAGAATTAGCTGTTTGTTGTTGTACTTAAAATTAGCCTTCCTGTTATTTAGCAAGACTTTTGAAAAGCTCATATTTTTTGCGTCAATCAAAATACTATCCGTTTTTGAAGGGACAAGAAGTTTGTAGTTAACCATCCCTTTTACCTTTTTTCCGAAAGGATCAAGGCTGATCTGAATATCACCCTGGATGAAATCACTAATTAGGCTTGATTGGCCAAAAGACCGAGGCATCAGGAATAGGAATAAAGTAAAAAGAATGATCCTCATTTGAATAAAGTAATATTGGTTATTTCAAATTTAGCATTTTGCGGAATTGGAGTTGTATAGAGGAACTACTATTTTAGTTCCATGAACTCCGATGCCCCGCAAACTCCAATTACTTATCTTAAAGGTGTTGGCCCCAATCGGGCCGATTTACTGGCTAAGGAGTTAGGTATTCATACCTATCAGGACCTCTTGCATCATTTCCCCAATCGTTATATTGACAAAACACGTTATTATAAAATCAACGAACTCCAGCGCAATACATCTGAAGTACAGATTATAGGGCAAATCCGGGGCTTCAAGACAGTAGGGCAAAAAAAGGGTTCCAGGCTTGTAGCAACTTTTGAAGATGATACCGGGCGGATGGAATTGGTATGGTTCCGCAGTCAAAAATGGATCAGGGAAAGCCTGAAGGTAAATACACCCTATGTGGCGTTTGGTCGTATTAACTGGTTTAGTGGTAGTTTTTCTATTGCCCATCCTGAAATGGAACTACTCGCCGAGCATGAAAAAGGATTTCGAGTGGCAATGCAACCTATTTATCCTTCAACAGAAAAGCTAGTTCAAAGGGGGATAACGAATAGGGTATTCAGTAAATTGATGCAGCAGGTTTTTTCAGAAGTCCAGGGTGTATTTAAAGAGAGCCTTTCTGCCGAAATTTTGAATGAGCTTAAACTCCTGGGGAAGAACGAAGCCATGTTCAATATCCATTTTCCCAGGAACCAGGAACTGCTGGCCAAAGCCCAGTTTCGTCTAAAGTTTGAAGAGCTATTCTATATACAACTACAACTTATCTCCAAAAAATTATTGCGAAAGCAGAAAATTAAAGGATTTCCATTTGAGGTTGTCGGCAAATATTTTCATGAATTTTATAAGGAGAACCTGCCCTTTGAGCTAACCGGGGCCCAGAAGAAAGTACTTCGCGAAATCAGGACAGATTTAGGCAGTCAGGCCCAAATGAACAGGTTATTGCAGGGAGACGTGGGGTCTGGGAAAACCATTGTGGCCTTAATGAGCATGTTGCTGGCTATAGACAATGGATACCAGGCGTGCCTGATGGCACCCACGGAGATCCTGGCCAACCAGCACTACAACAGTCTCAAAGCCTTGCTCGGCAAGATGGATCTGAATATTGCCCTGCTCACCGGTTCCGTTAAAAAGAGTTCCCGTAAGATTATCCATGAACAACTGGAAAATAACAGCCTTCATATTTTAGTTGGCACACATGCAGTTTTAGAAGCCAAAGTACAGTTCAAAAATTTAGGCCTTGCCATAATAGATGAACAACACCGCTTTGGGGTAGCCCAGCGATCCAGATTATGGCAAAAAAACAGGATCCCCCCTCACATCCTGGTAATGACCGCTACGCCTATCCCCAGAACACTGGCAATGAGCCTTTACGGCGATCTGGACATATCTGTGATTGATGAATTACCTCCAGGGAGGAAGCCCATAAAAACAGTTCACAGGTTTGATGGCAATAGGCTTAAAGTATTTCGGTTTTTAAAAGATGAGATAGCCAAGGGGCGGCAAATTTACGTTGTATACCCCTTGATACAAGAGTCTGAAGCCCTGGACTACAAAGATCTTATGGATGGTTATGAAAGTATGGCGCGCGAATTTCCCATGCCCGAATATCAGATTTCAATTGTTCATGGAAAGATGAAAGCAGAAGA
>CBDUAW010000171.1:0-5796 GCA_965365215.1 uncultured Eudoraea sp.
TGCAGATATTGGCCGAGGCCTTGGCCGAGTGCTGAGGGTCGCCCCGCATCGGCCAGAATTGGTGCGCGGCTCAATCGCCCGGCGGTAGGTCCAGAAATCCCTGTTGAGATCAAGGATCACGGTATTCATCCTTTTTAAAGTATCGAACAAAGCGGCCATATGGTCATAGTGCTCAATCTGTGTAGTAGGGAATGAATGGTAAAGCCCCAATTTTTCCTGTACAAATTGTTTCCCGAATTTTTTCCAGTCGATTTCCGGGTAGGCCACTTTATGGGCATTGTAATTGCCTGTTGCCCCACCAAATTTTGCTGCACTTGGAATGTCATTGAGCAAATTAAACTGTTCTTCCAGGCGTACGGTAAATACGGCAATCTCTTTCCCAAGACGGGTAGGGGAGGCCGGCTGCCCATGTGTTCTTGCCAACATGGGAATTTCACTCCACTCTTCAGACAGGCTCTTCAGCTTTGCCAGCAATTCCTGATAGAGGGGAACATATACCTCGTTCATGGCTTCCTTTATGGCGTAGGGAATAGCTGTATTGTTTATGTCCTGAGAGGTTAATCCAAAGTGTATGAATTCCTTGTGGGAATGGAGCCCCAAAGCCTCCAGTTTTCTTTTGATAAAGTACTCAACGGCTTTTACATCATGATTGGTAGTACTTTCTATTTCCTTAACCAACAGGGCATCATCTGTATTGAAATTCCGGTATATATCCCGGAGTTTTTCAGAATTATACATGTCAAAGTTGGCCAATTGAGGCAGGGGTATTTCACAGAGGGCGAGGAAGTATTCTATTTCAACCAATACCCGGTATTTTATTAGGGCCTCTTCAGAAAAGAAGGAAGCCAGGGAGACAGTTTTGTTTCTATACCGACCATCAATTGGGGAGATTGCGCTTAACGTATTCAGGGACATTATTCCTTTTTTTTGGAGTTTACAAGAAGGGGCAAAGATACTTAAATACTGGGAGAGAAGGAAGGAATGAGCAGGGGGTAGTTGCAAAATATTTTAAGCAATTTTAGCCAGAACCTGCCTTGCCCGCGCTTTGAAGGCAGCACTTCCGGACGGATACTGCTGCTCCAGTAAAAGCCTTAACTCAGGATGTACCCAGTTAATATTTTTACCTAAAAGCCACAGGCAGGTCATTGCGTATGCTTTAGGAGCCACTTTTTGATCACTGATCAACCAATCAAAACAAATAGTACAGAGTTGATGCAAATGACTTTCCTCTAAAGGAGGGGTAATGCTCCCCTGCTTTCTATGGTAAAAGGCCTCCAACAAAAGTTCACAAATTTTGGCCATGGGTCTAACGGAGGAATCCAGGTGAATATTCCTTAGATTCACTACAAAAAGATCCAAGTATGGATAGAGATAAGCCAAATCTATTTTGGCAGTATATTCCAAAACCCAGGAGGCCTTAATAGAAAGGGGTTTTTTGTCCTCTGCGGTAATTCCCAGCAGAACAGGAACCCATTCAGGATGCTGTAACAATTGCACAGCAAAGACTCCGCGTTTATGTTTGGTTGCATCTACCTTTTTTAACGCTGACATTAGTGTGGAATACATTACAAAAATTGTATTTTAGCCCTCAAACAATTGACCATGAAAGTACTAAAAAAAATAGCCCTTGCATTGCTGGTAATTCTGATTGCGATGCAATTTTACCGTCCTGAGAAGAATCTTGCTGAGGGAGACCACCTGGCAGAATTCCTTACGGAAACTAATCCCCCGGAAGGGGTGAGTATGATCTTAAAACAGTCGTGCTATGATTGTCATAGCAACAATACGGTTTACCCATGGTATAATAATATTGCACCCATATCGTACTGGCTGGCGGATCATATTGATCACGGAAAAGGACATCTCAATTTTTCAGCATGGGACACGTATGACGCAAAGAAAAAGGACCATAAACTGGAGGAGGTCATTGAAATGACGGAGAAGGAGGAAATGCCTTTAAAGGAGTATACCTGGACTCATGAAGAAGCCCGGTTAACTGAAGAGCAAAGGGCACAGGTAATTGAATGGGCTAAGAAGACCAGGCTGCTTTATCAATTAGGTCAGTCACCAGACTAGGAACGCCTTCCGCTGCTTTTTTTGGGATAATGGAAAGATTGGGTAAAACGTCTTCTGCTATTGTAGGCTTGGGATCAATAAAAAATATTGGGATCCCTCTTGATGCATAATGGATTAAACTGGCCGCCGGGTAAACTTGCAGGGATGTACCAATTACGAATAGTATTTCAGCCCTGGAGGTGATTTCAGCAGCCTTAGGTAAAAGGGGGACTTCTTCTCCAAACCATACAATATGCGGTCTTAATTGGTATCCTTCCGGACAGGTATCTCCCAACATCAGATCTTTTTTCCATGTCAGCACCGTTGAAGGATTTCCGGTGCTTCGTACATTAAATAATTCTCCGTGAAGATGTAAAACACTACTGCTACCCCCTCTTTCATGTAGGTCATCTACATTCTGGGTGATAATGGTAACGTCGAAGTGCTTCTCAAGAATTGCGAGCGACCTATGCCCTTCATTGGGTTCTACATTGAGTAATTGACTGCGTCTCTGATTGTAGAAATCCAGGACCAATTCTGGCCTACGAGCAAATCCATGGGGAGAAGCTACCTCCATAACATCATGACCTTCCCAAAGGCCATCTTCATCTCGGAAGGTCTTTAATCCACTATCAGCGCTCATACCGGCGCCGGTTAAAACTACAAGCTTCTTTTTCATAAGTTGAATATAGTTAAAGATACGTTTTTCTTATATTCGATTAATGAGTAATAAAGCACTGCAAGCGTATTTGAACAGATTTATTACCAGGGAAAGACAGGAACGCTTTTCTGAAGTTCTCGCCTGGCGTACAAAATTCATCACTGTAGCCATGGAAGATGTGTTTCAAATGCATAACAGTAGTGCCGTGATCCGAAGCTGTGAGGTTTTTGGAATACAGGAAGCACATTTGGTAGAAGCGCGTTTTGGAAAACGCCTCGATAAAAACATTGCCATGGGGGCTCAGCAATGGGTAGACTCCTACAGCTACTCCAGCAGCGGAGCCTGTATTGAATCCCTTCGAAAAAAGGGATATGGAATTGTGGCCACCACCCCGCACACAGATGCTTGCCGCCTGGACGATTTCCGAATTGAGTCTCCCCTTGCCTTGTTTTTTGGTACGGAAAAAGAAGGTCTAAGTGATTTGGTGCTCGAGGAAGCTGACGTTAAACTCAAGATACCAATGGTAGGCTTTACGGAAAGTCTGAACATTTCGGTCTCTGCTGCCATCATACTGCAATCCCTGAGCTCCCAATTAAGACAATCCGGACTCCCCTGGGAACTAACCAAAGAAGAGAAAAGTGAAATTCAGCTCAACTGGACTAAGAAGTCTATAAAGAGCATTGACGAAATATTGAGTCGCTACCAAGACAATGGCTGATTTTTTTTATCTTTAGAAGAACCAATCAATTAACAAACAGATGAGTACAGTACTTTACATCCTGGCGGGCCTCGTTCTTCTGGTCCTTATTTTAGCACTAATAGCACCAAAAAAATATCACGTTTTCAGGTCGGTTGAGATTAAGCGGTCCCGAGATGAAGTATTTGAGTATTTGAAGTACCTGAAGAATCAGGATGAATGGTCGCCCTGGAACAAGAAAGATCCAAATATGGAGAAGAAATTTACAGGGACAGACGGAGAAGTGGGTGCCATAAGTTATTGGAATGGTAATAAAGATGTAGGAGAAGGGGAACAGGAGATTACCAGGATTGAAGATGGGAAGCGCGTTGAAGGGGAATTACGATTTCTCAAGCCTTGGAAATCCCAATCGGATTGCTATATGGAGGTAGCTGATTCTGAAGGGGGCCAAACAAAAGTTACCTGGGGCTTCAGCGGTAAAAATAAGTTCCCCTTTAGTATTATGATGCTTTTCATGAATATGGATAAAGCGGTAGGAAAAGACTTCGAGGAAGGATTAGCAACCTTAAAGACTAAATTGGAAACCTAAAAATTAATCATTATGGATCACAATATGGTAGGCTGGTTCGAGATCCCTGTTACGGATATGGACCGGGCAAAGCACTTTTATGAAACTGTTTTTGATGTCAGTATTTCTTTACACAATCTAACCGGCTTTATCATGGGATGGTTTCCTTATGATGAAAAGCAAAAAGGGATTTCAGGTTCTCTGGTGATGCATGAAATGTACAGTCCCAGTGATTTTGCAGGTACGCTTATCTATTTTTCATGTAAAGATGTACAATCACAATTAGATAAGGTTATCGCAGCCGGAGGAGAAATTCTTCAGGGAAAAACTGCAATCGGCGGCGAGTATGGCTATATGGGCCTTATGAAGGACTCTGAGGGGAACAGGATCGGATTGCATTCCCAAAAATAGTTTTAATTATTGTACCAATTCAAGGAGTGCAATATCAAAATCATTATCGAGCTGAACCTTGCCGTTCTTCACTTCCACCTCTGTTCCGGAGTAGGTGTCTAATAGTTTTGTTCCATTTCCGAAAAAACCTTTAACCCAGAGCGACTTTTTTCCCTTGGGCAGGTCTAATCCAATTACTACCTTGTCCTTGTAATCGTCCTTTGCATATGTTCTGCTAAAGACGTATGGGGATTTGGCCAGTCTTTTATGCCTACCGGCCCCCACAGCAGGGTGATCGCGCCTGAATTTTCCCAATTTCTGCCAGTGATTTAAAACCTTTTGCGTTTCAGGCAAACTGTCAATATCTGCCCAGTTCATAAAAGACCGTAAGGTAGCGTCTCCCTCTGTCCCTTCTATTACCAGTGGTCTTGAACTTTCATCTCCATAATAGATCTGTGATGCGCCTGGGGTGAGCAACAACATATTAGCTGCCAGGTGAGCTTTCTGCCGTTCCGGATCAAAGGGTTGCCCGTCATCATGGGAGCTTAGGTAATTAACGATACTTTTTCCATTCAACTTAGAAATGAGGAGACGATGGTACTTTCTAAAAACCGTTTCATAATTCTTCTCGGCATCGGTCTTGAGTTCAAAATTGATCAAACTCTTAAAACCATAGTTAAAGTAGTCTACTTTTTTATCCCCAAAATCAAAATACCGGCCGTTGGAAGCCCCGTAATTGTAAACTTCTCCAACCATATAAAAAGGATTGTTATCCAATACTTTATCCGGGTGTCTCTTCTTCCAGTTTTCAAAGGCGTACGACGCTTCCTGATAGAGCTCTGCCCAGGTGTGTTCGTCGGCGTGTTTCACGGTATCTACCCTGAAACCGTCAATGCCAAGGTCATTTACATAATCCGTAAGCCATTTGATAATATAAAACCTGGGGGCTCTTGGATATCCGGTGCGTTCAAAGAATAATTGCAACTCGTCTAATTCATTGCTCAAACGGCCTTCGTTTTTCCATTTGGCGAGTAGAGGGTCTGGCAATTTAACGACCTCGTCTTTTTCGGTATAGATATCGGGGAGATTGGCAACCAAGGTGCAACTGGTCGTATTTTCATAGGTAGTAAAATCACAGGGAGGTCCTGTTCGCACCCAATCTTCAGGCCAAACCGGATCTTCCTCGGTCACCGGCCCGGTATGATTAACCACCACATCCAGAAGTACCCGGATACCATTTTCATGGGCTTTTTTAACCATTGTTTCCAGGTCTTTTTTTGTGCCAAAATTAGGATCCAGGGCAGTCCAGTCTTTTGTCCAGTAACCATGATAGCCATAGGTATTTCCTGTGCCCTCGTCCGTATCCCCATGAATTTGTTCCACTACAGGGGTAAACCATATAGCATTCACGCCCAGGTCTGTAAA
>CBDUAW010000172.1:0-5751 GCA_965365215.1 uncultured Eudoraea sp.
TGTATATTTCTATATATTTGAATACGAAAAAGATCAGAAAAATATTACCGATAGCGGTTATATTTATATCAGCAAATAACGAGCCAACCTATGACATTTAGTAAGCGTTTCTATTCATTTTGCTTGTTTCTCTTGGCGGTTTTAACCGGGTTGCAGGCCCAGCAGGATGCACAGTATACTCAATACATGTACAACACCATGAGTGTGAACCCCGCGTATGCAGGTTCCCGGGGGCAGTTAAGTATTGCTGCCTTATATCGGTCTCAATGGGTTGGATTAGATGGCGCCCCGAAAACGCAAACCCTTAATTTGCATTCACCAATCCGGAATAGTAAACTGGGATATGGAATATCAATTGTCAATGATAATATCGGAGATGGGGTGGTTCAGGAAACCTACCTGGATGCGGTGATTTCTTACACGCTGGATGTTTCCAGTGAAGGAAAGCTTTCCTTTGGTTTAAAAGCAGGAGGTAATTTATTGAATCTGGATTTTGAGGGACTGCGGAATTTTGACAGTGAACCTATTCAGGGGAATAATATTGAAAATAGATTTTCGCCTAATGTTGGTTTGGGAATATACTACCATACAGATACATTTTATGCAGGTTTATCTGCTCCTAATTTGCTGGAATCCGATTATTTCGATAACGCTCAGCGAGATGCCAATTCTGTGCAGTTTCTCTCTACGGAACGGATAAATTTCTATTTTATAACAGGCTACGTTATTGATCTGAACGACCGTGGCGGTACTTTATTTAAACCGGCTCTTTTAACCAAAGTGTAGGAGGTGCTCCACTGCAGGTAGATCTTTCTGCAAGTTTTCTCTTTAATAAAAAGTTTTCTCTTGGCGCTGCCTACCGTTGGGATGCTGCCATTAGTGGCATGTTTGGATTTCAGCTCTCTGATCAGTTAATGATTGGTTTGGCATACGACAGGGAAACTACGGAATTGGGTAGTACTCAGTTTAATGACGGATCTTTTGAGGTTTTCCTGAGATTCGAGTTAGTCCGATCTTTTCAACGCCTGGTGTCACCTAGATTCTTTTAAATGTTGCTTTCATGATAAAAAAAGTACTTTTATTTCTGGTCTTTACCGTTTTTACAATCTGCCCGGGAAGCGCGCAGGAGGAAAGTATTGGTTCTAAAACGGATACTGCTAAAAAATCCAGGGGAGATAGGGCCTATGAGGATTATTCCTTTATGCTGGCGATAGATATTTATAAAAAACAGCTAGAAAAGGATCCGGAAGGAATTTCCAATGAGAGCTTATTAAGACTGGGTAATGCCTACTATTTTAATGCCAATTATGCCGGAGCTGCAGATGCCTACGGAAGACTGGTTAACAGGAACGAAGGGGGTAGCCAGTTAGATAAGGAGGTATATTTTAGGTATGCCAGGTCCCTTAAATCAGTGGATAATCCTCAGTTATCTGAGCAAATGATGACTGAATATATGAAGCTGGCAGGGATAGCAACCTCTGAAAAGTATATACATACCAATCGCTATGCGGAAATAGAGAAGGAAAGTTTCAACATAAAAACATGGTCAGATTTTGCGCCATCTTACTATAAGGAGGGATTAATTTTTTCTTCAGACCGCGATACAGGGAATTTAGCCAGATACCGACATACCTGGAATGCCAGGGACTTCCTGGACCTTTATGTGGTAAATGCCGATAGTCTGTCTTCCATTTCCCCCGTTAAATTTAAATTTGATAGTGATTTTACTTCCCGGGTACATGAATCTAGCTCCGTCTTTACAAAAGATGGACAAACCATGTATTTTACCGGAAACGATTTTAAAGACGGGCGCTATCGTTCCAAAAAGGATGGCATAGTTCGCTTAAAGATCTACAAAGCCAAACTCATGGATGGGGTATGGAAAATACAGCAAGACCTTAGCATTAACAGTAAGGATTATTCAGTGGCACATCCGGCCTTGAGCCCGGATGAACGCACACTTTACTTTGTATCCGATGCCAGGGACCCCGTTAATTTAGAGAATCCTGGTGAAGGCGGCTTGTATGGAACAGACCTGTTTAGTGTAGGATTAGATGAAGATGGCAATACAACAGGAGAACAGCGCCTCCTTGGCGGTAAAATAAATACCGCTATGAGGGAAACCTTTCCTTTTGTTAGTGAGGAGGGGATTTTGTATTTCGCCTCAGATGGACATGAAGGCAATGGTGGCCTGGACATTTATAGTGTAGATCTTAATATAGATCTGGAAAGTCAACAGCTATTACATCTTGGGGATTCTATAAATAGCCCGGCAGACGACTTTTCCTTGATATTCGACAGCAATACCAGGAAAGGGTATTTCGCATCGAACCGGGATGTGGAAGATCCGCTAGATGATAATATATACAGTTTCGTAGAAAAATCCTGTATTCAGAACATCAAAGGAACTGTTAGGGACAAATTAGACAACAGGTTATTAATTGGAGCTACTGTCCGCGTGTTTGCCTATGAGAGCGAGGATCCTTTTATTTCGACAATCACTGATGAAAATGGCGTATTTAATCTGACCTTAGATCGATACCAGGGCAATACCGTACGGGTCCTGATACAGGGATACCAGACAACCGAGACCTTTTTAACCGAAGTGTGGGATATTAGAAAGACCGATTGTTCCAAGCCAATGGAACTGGACCTTTATCTTGAGCCTGAACCCGATTTGTGTGAACAGGATCTTTCCAAACTCTTCAAGCTAGATGATGTTATCTATTTTGATTTTGATAAGGATATCATCAAAAAAGAAGCAGAGAAACCGTTATTGGAATTTGTTGAGGCGATGCTGAAATACCCTAGCTTAAAAATTGATATTTACTCCCATACAGACAGCCGGGGGTCTAAGGATTACAACAAAGACCTATCAACCAGGCGGGCTAAGGCAACCGTAGAATTTATCGTATCAAAAGGTGTTTCGGCAGACCGGCTTCGCTATTCCGGATGTGGAGAAGAAAGTCCGGTTAATAATTGCGTGGACGGAGTATCCTGTTCCCGACAAAAACATCAGGATAACCGGCGTTCAGAGTTTATAATTAACTGCGAGGACGAGCCCATTATGAGCTGTGATGGAAGGTTAAATATCCAGGAATAGCATATCCTCCGTAGGCTTAGGGTTACTAACTGCGGTTTTATGGCATAATTGCGTGCATAGATACGCCATAATCCACATGGTGAAATGTGCTTACCCCACTATATTACGTCCTGACCTTACAAATTTGATTATACACAACAATTATTTACCTCCCCGGGGTTCGCTCCCTATTTTTGAGAAGATTTAACTAAACCTGCAAATATAGATGCAGTTGAACCTTATGATCAGGAACCTGGTAGTTATTGCCTTCTTGATCCTTGGAACTATGGTTTCAGGGCAGGATACGTATTTGGATAATTTCAATACCACATCCTATTCTAACAATAACGGCACACTCAATTTTTCATCTAATTGGGTAGAAACAAATGAAGCAACAAGTCCTACTGGTGGAAGGATCCAGATTAATTCCAATCAGTTGCGGTTTCAAAATCTTGACAATCGATATATTACGAGGACCCTGGATTTAACTTCTGCTGTAAGTGCCACCTTAACCTTAAATTACCAAAGGACAAATGGTAATGAGAGTATCTTAGTTCAGCTTTTCGATGGGAGTAGTTATAATACAAGGGCAACCCTGGCCGGTACGGGTTCAGTTAATTACACCCTAACCGCTGCAGAAAGATCATCTGCTTCCGCCATTCGATTTATTACCGGTAGCGGAAACTGGGGTACTAGTGAAACTATATTTATTGACAATGTACAATTTGCCGTTACGCTGGCGCCTTCTATCGGTATTACAGACGTGGCCGTCAATGAAAATGACGGCACCGCAACGTTTACGGCTACACATACTGGGCAAAATACTACAGGCCCGTTTACGGTGAATTATCAGACGCTTGATGGCACTGCCACGGCAGGGTCAGACTACACAGCAATAATTGGCGGTACCCTCAATTTTAGTGGCACTGTAGGAGACACCGAACAGATAGTTGTCAGTATTCTGGACGATACTTTTTATGAGCTTCCGGAAACCTTTTCAATTCAATTTACAGGGGTTTCTGATGGTTCCGTGAATATTACAGATACAGCGACAGGTACCATTAACGATGATGAAATTATACTGAATGATGTTCCTTTAACTCTCTACAGGGAGTTTGATGGAAATTATGATTATACTACAACGGGTGGGACCTTCAGGACTGCCTCCAATGGAACAGATCCTTGTGCAATAACTACAACTTCTTCGAGTACCCTGAATTCAGCAATACCCGCAGGCGCAACTATTGCAAGAGCATATCTCTACTGGGCACACTCAAATTTTAGTATCGATCAATCGGTGACCTTTGAAGGTCAAAATGTGAATGCGGATTTGGTCTATGGAGCACCGTTCAATTTTTCCGGATATTCCATGCAATTCTATGGATATTGGGCAGACGTAACTTCTATAGTTACCGGAGTCTCCAATCCTTCAACGAATCTGTTCGACCTAACAGATTTAGATATTACAAATACAGGAGATTTTTGTACTACTGCCACAGTATTGGGGGCATGGTCCCTTATGGTTTTTTATGAAGAGGCCAGTCTGCCTGCATCATCCATAAATTTGTACTATGGTTTTGATATTACGCAAAATGAAGGGACTTCATTTACTTTGGACAGCTTTTATGCCATTAGTCCAGCAGGAAGCAAGGCAACTTTTCTGTCCTATGAGGGTGATGCTACGCTAGACGGCTCAAGTTCGGGATCAACCAATCCGGAAGCACTTTCAATTACAAATCAACTTGGTACAACATTTACGCTATCAGGTGATGGCGGTCAAACAGGAAACAATGCCTATAATTCTACAATTTATGATAATACTGCGGGAGTTAACAATTCAAATATTTATGGCTTAGACCTGGATACCTACGATATTTCTGCCTATATAAGTACTACTGATACACAGGTAACTGCTAATGTGGATGTGGGTCAGGATTTGGTAATTTCCAGTGCGGTGGTACTTAGGGTACCGTCTAACCTTATATCCGGTACAGTTTTCGAAGATTTGAATTATCCGGGTGGTGCCGGAAGAAATCTGACAACCGCATCAGGAATTGGTGTTGAAGGCGCTACAGTAGAACTCTATAACACCCTGGGTGTTCTTGTGGAAACTACTAATACGGATATAAATGGGGATTATTCTTTTGGAGGCATGGCAGACGGGACCTATTCCGTTCGAATATTGAATCAATCAGTACGGTCCAATCGGGACGGTGGCGCCGGTTGTGGTGCATGCTATCCGGTGCAAACTTTTAAAACTACCTATAATGGGATTAGCTTGAACGAAGTAACATCAGAGGTTGGTGGAGCTGATCCTACTGCCACGAGTGATGCTGCAGCCGGCTCGCTTACCGGGGCGCAAACGGTTAGCAATATCGTTATTGCAGGTGGGGGGATAGGCAATATTGATTTTGGCTTCAATTTTAACACCATTGTAAATACCAATGAAACAGGACAAGGATCCCTTGAACAATTTATAGTTAATTCTAATGGCCTGGGTGAAACCGGCCTGGATATCCTGGCCAATACCATTTTTAACCCCGCTGCCGGGGAAGATACTTCTGTATTTATGATTCCACCAACAGGAGACGCCCTGGGAAGGACTGCAGACCCCAACTATAGCGGCGGGATATTTGATATTTCCATTTCAAATGGCAATCCCTTAAGCG
>CBDUAW010000173.1:0-5741 GCA_965365215.1 uncultured Eudoraea sp.
CCGGCCATGGTAACAGCGGCTTCGCTACCGCCGGTAACAACTATATCACAATACCCCATTCTTATATAATTCAGGGCATCTATCAAGGCATTTGCAGAAGAAGCACATGCCGAAACTGTAGTGTAATTAGGCCCCATAAAGCCATGTTTGATCGAAATATTCCCAGGAGCAATATCCGCGATCATCTTTGGAATAAAGAAAGGGTTAAATCTGGGCGTACCGTCACCTTCAGCAAAATTAATTACCTCATTCTGGAAGGTCTCCAGCCCGCCTATTCCGGCTCCCCATATAACCCCAACACGGAACTTGTCGATCTGGTCCATATCCAGACCGGAGTCTATAATAGCTTCGTCTGAAGACACCAGGGCATACTGCGCAAATTTGTCCAGTTTCCTCGACTCTTTCCGGTCAAAATAATCTGCAGGATCGTAGTCCTTAAGTTCGCAGGCAAATTTGGTTTTGAACTTTTCGGTATCATAGTAGGTTATAGGGGCAGAGCCGCTCTTCCCATTCTTTAATCCTTCCCAATACTCATCTTTGGTGTTTCCAATGGGTGTTAATGCCCCAAGACCGGTAACCACAACTCGCTTTATTTGCATTGAACCAAATTTATTATTGTTGTTTAACCTATGCGTAAATTAAAAAAAATTATCCATGTAGTCTGATAACCACATGGATAATTTTACTTCTATATGATTGTATTCGAGTATTACTTAGCCTCTTCAATATAGCTGATTGCCTGGCCTACTGTAGCAATGTTTTCGGCTTGATCGTCAGGGATCTGAATGTCAAATTCTTTTTCAAATTCCATAATCAACTCCACAGTGTCCAATGAATCTGCCCCTAGGTCGTTTGTAAAGCTAGCCTCTGCTACTACTTCATTCTCATCAACGCCTAACTTGTCTACGATGATAGCTTTAACTCTTGATGCGATGTCTGACATAATGTTTTTGGTTTTAAATTTAAATTGTTGGCAAAAATAAAAAACTTTGGTTTAATAACACCAATTGTCGTTAAAATGTCTTGTAATTTAATAAATTAAAGTTCAAGAGTAGTATTTTTACCCCAATAAATAATGCTATCATTAATCAATGATTATTCCGTTGAAGTCCTTGCAGACACTATTATAGTCCCCATCCATATATGACAACTCCTGTTAAACGCATTATACTTTTTGCTTCCGGTTCTGGGACAAATGCCGAAAACATTATCAGATACTTCAGTGAAAAAAGCGAAGTTTCCGTTGTTGCTGTCTTGTCTAACAAACATAGCGCCCTCGTTTTAGAACGCGCTAAAAATTTAGGAGTTTCTGCATTATCCTTCAACAGGCCGGCATTTACGGCAACTGATTGTGTTTTAAGGATTCTAAAGGGCCTTGAACCCGACCTGATTGTGCTTGCAGGATTTCTGTGGAAGATACCTGAAGAAATTATTGGCGCATTCCCCAACAAGATTATCAATATACACCCGGCCCTGCTCCCAAAATATGGTGGGAAGGGCATGTATGGTCAGAGAGTGCACCAGGCTATCCGTGATAATAAGGAAAAAGAAACGGGTATTTCAATCCACTATGTAAATGAAAAATATGATGAAGGCGCCATAATATTTCAGGCAAGTACAGAGATCACGGAGGCAGACACAGTTGATGTTATCGCTCAAAAAGTACATAAACTCGAATACCTGCATTTCCCGCAGGTAATTGAAAAACTCTTATTGGATAGCTGATGGCCAAAGGCAATAAGTATTATGTAGTGTGGAAGGGCAAGCATCCTGGAATTTACAATTCGTGGAAGGCCTGCCAGGCTGAAATTGGAGGTGTGAAAGGCGCACAGTATATGGGATTCCCCAGTTTAGAAGAAGCCAGGGAAGCCTATAATGATAATTATGCCGCCTACAAGGGCAAAAAAAAGAAACCGGGATTTACTGACCTGGAGCTACTCAAAATAGGAAACCCCAACCCTCATTCCATTAGTGTGGATGCTGCATCGAGTGGTAATCCGGGAATAATGGAGTACCAGGGGGTGGACACTAATTCAAAGAAAGTTCTTTTTAAACAAGGGCCTTTTTCGGAGGGCACTAATAATGTTGGGGAATTCCTGGCTATAGTACATGGCCTGGCCTATTTGAAAAAACGAAGCAGTGACCGGGTCCTCTATTCTGATTCCAGGACTGCCATAAGCTGGGTCCGAAAAAAAAAGTGCAACACCAAGCTGCTGCCCTCTTCTAAGAATAAAGCCTTGTTTAACCTTATCCAAAGGGCAGAAGAATGGTTGAAAACAAACGCATACGTAACGCCGATTGTTAAATGGGAAACCAAAGCTTGGGGTGAAATTCCCGCAGATTTCGGCAGAAAGTAAGACATACAGAATTAATTGTTCATTCTGGAAAATTGGAAATTCAAAGTAGTATATTTGCAGCAAATTTCTACCCTTTATGGGCAAACTTCTAATTGTGGGAACCATGGCATTCGATGCCATTGAAACGCCATTTGGCAAAACCGATAAGATCCTGGGCGGAGCAGCAACCTTCATAGGGCTGGCGGCGGCGCAATTTGATCTGAGTTCTGCAATAGTCTCTGTTGTTGGCGATGACTTTCCTGAAGCCTATCTCAAGGTTTTAGCGGAGAGAGGTATTGATATCTCCGCAGTTGAAATAATTAAAGGCGGTAAAACCTTCTTTTGGAGCGGAAAATACCATAACGATCTAAACAGTAGAGATACCTTAAGTACCGAACTCAATGTCCTGGCTAATTTTGAACCCGTAGTCCCAAACGGATTCAGAAATGCCGACGTGGTTATGTTGGGCAATCTGCACCCGGATATTCAAATGAGCGTACTAGACCAAATGGAGGTGCGTCCTAAATTGGTAGTCCTGGATACCATGAATTACTGGATGGACAACACCCTCGGGGAATTGATGGAAGTTCTGAAGCGTATCGATGTTATAACAATTAATGATGACGAGGCAAGGCAGCTAACTCAGGAATATTCCCTGGTGCGGGCAGCCGCCAAGATTCACGCCATGGGACCAAAATATGTGGTAATAAAAAAAGGAGAGCACGGAGCGTTGTTGTTCCATCAGGATAATGTCTTCTTTGCGCCAGCACTTCCCCTTGAGGATGTTTTTGATCCTACCGGGGCTGGAGATACCTTTGCAGGAGGATTTGTAGGTTATTTGACAGAAACCAGGAATGTTTCCTTCAATAATCTGCGAAATGCCGTAATCCATGGTTCCAACCTGGCCTCTTTTTGTGTTGAAAAGTTTGGTACGGAACGGATGATGAATTTGAAAAAAGAAGAAGTTGGGCAAAGACTGCGCCAATTCAGAGAATTAACACAATTTGATATTGAATTACAATAATGCCCTGAAATTTTTGGGGCTTTTTTATTTTTAAATCCTATGAGTGATTCCATTAAACACGAATGTGGAATATCCTTAATCAGGCTGTTAAAACCCTTGGACTACTACAAGGAAAAATACGGATCAATCTTTTATGGGGTAAATAAAATGTACCTCATGATGGAAAAACAGCACAACCGTGGACAGGATGGTGCTGGTTTTGCCAGTATAAAACTTGATATGTTGCCGGGGGAACGATATATGAGCAGGGTTCGCTCCATACAATCCCAACCCATTCAGGACATTTTTGCGCAAATAAATGACCGGATAAATTCAGTGCTTACAGAACAGCCGGAAATTGTTGATAATACTGAAGCCCAGAAAAAAAGCATCCCCTACGTGGGGGAGGTGCTACTGGGTCATGTGCGCTATGGTACTTTTGGAAAAAACAGTATTGAAAACGTACATCCGTTTTTAAGGCAAAATAATTGGATGCACAGGAATCTGATTGTGGCCGGGAATTTCAACATGACCAATGTTAGTGAATTGTTCGATAATCTTGTTCAGCTTGGGCAACATCCCAAAGAAATGACAGACACCATAACTGTGATGGAAAAGATTGGGCACTTTCTTGATGATGCGGTTGCAAAGCTCTACAAGCAGATTAAAAAGCAGGGCTATAACAAATTAGAGGCATCGCCCCTAATCGCAGAGCGTCTTAATGTAGGCAAAATTCTGAGAAAGGCCTCCAAAAATTGGGATGGAGGATATGCCATGGCAGGATTATTAGGGCATGGAGACTCCTTTGTTCTGAGAGATCCTGCAGGGATCAGACCTACCTATTTTTATCAGGATGAGGAAGTGGTTGTGGTTGCTTCTGAACGGCCTGCCATACAGACCGTTTTTAATGTTCAATATGATAAGATAGAGGAACTAAACCCAGGCCACGCTATCATAATTAAAAAGTCTGGCGAGGTTAAAATAGATGAAATCCTCACCCCATTAGAACGTAAAGCCTGTTCCTTTGAAAGGATATATTTTTCCAGGGGTAGTGATAAAGAAATTTATCAGGAACGCAAGGAATTAGGAAAACTCATCTTTCCCCAGATCTTAAAGGCTATTGATAATGATATAAAGAATACTGTCTTTTCCTATATCCCCAATACTGCTGAGACTTCATTCTTTGGAATGGTAAAGGAAGCACAGAACTACCTCAACAAACTTAAAGAAGAGCAGATACTTAAAAGAGGACCGGAAATTACCAGGGAAGAATTACACCGTATTCTTGAGGTTAGGCCAAGGATTGAAAAAGTAGCAATTAAAGATGCGAAACTTCGAACCTTCATCACGCAAGACAGCAGCAGGGATGATCTGGTAGCCCACGTTTATGATATATCCTATGGTTCGGTAAGTGAAAATGACAATTTAGTAATCATTGATGACAGTATTGTTAGAGGTACCACCTTAAAGAAGAGTATTCTGGGTATTCTAGACCGTTTGTCCCCGAAAAAAATAATAGTAGTATCCTCAGCACCACAAATAAGATATCCGGATTGCTATGGGATAGACATGGCAAAACTGGAAGATTTTATCGCCTTTAGGGCGGCAATTGCATTACACAAAGAAAGGGGAACCGAATCCGTGATTGAATCAATTTACGAAAAGTGCAAGGTTCAAATGGAACATGAGAATGGTGAAATTATCAACTGTGTCAAAGAATTTTATGCCCCGTTTACCGCTATAGAGATATCTAAAAAGATTGGTGAACTCCTGAGTCCTTCAACTATAAAGGCAGAAGTTGAAATAATATATCAAACCATTGAAGCGCTCCACCAGGCCTGCCCGAAGAATTTAGGAGACTGGTACTTTACAGGTAATTACCCAACACCGGGTGGGAACAGGGTGGTAAATAGGGCATTCATGAATTTTTATGAAGGTAAGAGCGAAAGAGCATATTAACATTTTTATCGACCAACTGCACGATTTTATGCATTTCATCGATAATATCTGCATTTTAACGGGTTTATAGTCGCTTAGCAGGAAACCCATTTACTTTAGACCTGCCATAGCATAAGTAGGTTAAGTTCATGGTAAGATTTGGGGCAAAAAAGGTGGAGACTTCTCCACCTTTTTTATTTTAAACCCTCATCATATTCTTTGCTGTTCCCAATCAAAATTTTACCTAAGATCCCTCTTCAATTGAGGTTAGAAATTCAATATAGGTTCAAATTCTGTGCGTTATTTCTCCATTTTTTATAGGTATTGAATGCACTAATGGTATTTCATCCAATTAAAGCGGCGTTTATCCAAAACCTTTTTGCTACTAGCGGCATTCGTATATTTTTGAAGAACCATAGCATAAGTAGGTTAAGTTCATGGTAAGATTTGGGGAAAAAAGGCAG
>CBDUAW010000174.1:0-5728 GCA_965365215.1 uncultured Eudoraea sp.
CATATCCAAGTTTTTACAACACCAACATGCCCATATTGCCCAAAAGTCGTGGAGATAGCTAATAAATTTGCGATGGCGAATATGGAAATAATAAGCGACATGGTTGATGCTATGGAGTTCCGGGATTTGGCAATGCACTATGGGGTCTTCGGAGTACCCAAAACCATCATAAATGACAAGATCTTCATAGATGGATTGATATTCCTTATTTTTTTGTTCGGAAATTTCTGTTGATGAAATATTCTTATGCATTTATAGTAATGCCGGGGGGCATAGGTACTTTGGATGAACTATTTGAATCCCTTACCCTTATCCAGACCAAAATGATCGCGAATTTTCCTGTTGTCCTATTTGGCAAGGAGTATCATAAGGAATTATACCAGCACATCCAGATTATGGCAGAACATGAAAGCATAAGCAGAGCAGACATGGATTTGCTATTTATAACTGATTCAGTAGATGATATGGTATCTCACATTAAAACCCATGCCATCAAGAAATTTAATTTGGTTAAGATGCGTCAAAAACCCAAATGGTGGTTTGGAGAAAAGGAGCCCCGAGAATCTCCTCAAACCACACTCTGAGTTATGGGCATAAATTTGACAGAAAAGATCCGCAGGTACAGGCACTTGTCGTGCTTACATATTAAAGCAGTATTTTCCACTTGCGGAAATTACAGGTACTTACTGGAAATTGAGAAAAACAGCTCAAAAATCGGAACACAGCTGTGCGTAATTATGCAAAACCCGAGTACGGCAGATGAATCTTACGCGGATAAATCCGTTCAATTCCTCGAGAAATTAATCTTTGAAAAGGAGACCAAGCTGATGCACACCAGCAAAATGCTGATCGTAAACCAGTTTGCCTATATTCAGACCAAAGATTTTAAAGGTTTGGAGCAACAGATAGGGCCCCTTAATGACGCTCATATAAAAAGGGCAATATTAAACGCTGATCAGGTATTGCTTGCCTGGGGTAAAACCAATCCTTTTCATGATCGGCAGGAATTAATTTTCGGACTCCTTTCAAAATTTCCTGAGAAAGAAGTTTTTGTAACTAAGTGCCACCCTTCAAGAGGGCATTATAAAAACTTTATAGCGCCGTGGCAGACCTAGAAGTCCTTCCTCCTGGCTCTTTTAACAAAACTCCATACCGGGATAAGCACCCAAATTAAAAGTACAGACATTGCGCTTATAACACCCAAATTGGTGCCAAAAAATGATTTGAAAATTGCCCCGGTATAGCCAAGTAAAGCGGAAATATCGAGTTTTAGTAAGATCAATATTCTCGAAAGGTCTATCGGATTAATCATGGTAGCTATTAAGGCAAAATTATCAAGGGGATATTCTTCAAAGGTGATCAATGATATCAGGAATAGTCCATCGTAAATAACCGCCAAAAAAAGCCATAGCAAAACCGCATATCCGAATCCCTTAATTTTGTTTTGATTTGCCAGCGCGATGTTAAATGATAATGCAGTGAAAATAAATGTCAATAATACTCCTGTAACCAGGAGCAGCCCAAAATCCCAGATTACGGAGCTCTTAAACAAGCCATAGAGCAGGAAGGGAATACCAAGGCCTAATACCAGACTCAAAGAAAGGGAACCAGCCACCCCAAAATACTGTCCCAGGAATATGGAAGATCTCTTTATGGGATGTGCTAATAGCAACTCTGTAAATTCCCTGGAGTTGTAAAAATACATTATCCCGAAAATAGTGCCGATTAAGGGTACCAGAATAATGATAATATTCAGCAGGGTTATCACCGCTTTTGACAAGTCATTATTCAGAAATAATAAAACAAACCCAAGTAAGAGGTAAAAAACAAAATACACATAGCTCCATCGGCTACGCATTAGATCATAAAAACTGTATTTGAGGATCTTAAATCTATTCATCTCCATCAGCTAAGGCCGCTATGGCATGTTCAAAATCATTTTTACCAGTCTTTTTCATCAAAGCTGCAATACTGCCTTTAAAATATATTTCCCCTTCCAACAAATAGATTATCTCATCGGATATTTCTTCAACAAATTGCATGATATGGGTGGTAATTAACATGGTTTTGCCCTTCTTTTTCTCATCCTGGATCAGTTTCTTTAAATGGATCAAGGCTTTAGGATCTAATCCTGTAGTAGGCTCGTCCAGGATTAGTACCGGACTGTTAAACATAAATGCCAGAACCAGATTTACCTTTTGTTTGGTGCCTCCCGATAGGTTCCCAAGTTTCTTTTCAAGATAAGGGGCCAACCCAAAAATTTCAATAAGTCCGTTCTCTTCAGTCGGGCCCTGCCTTAAATCCTTGATCATTGCAATTAATTCCTTAACCCTAATGTTTCCGGGGAAATTGGCAATCTGAGGCAAATAGTCAATTTGGTTTCTATAGGTCCATTGTGATCGGATATCTACCCCTTCAACCAAAATTTTTCCCTTAGTGGGAATTACCATCCCCAGTATACTTTTGATCAGTGTAGTCTTTCCTGACCCGTTGGGCCCAAGGATGGCATAAATACCAGGGTCTTTAAACTCAAGATCAACCCCGGAAAGGACCTCCTGTTTGCCAAAACTTTTATGGAGTCCGTTGATTTGAATCATTGCGTTCTTTTCATTAATGGGTTTGCATCTACTAAATTATCCGGAGTGAAAACGGGGGAAACCTTTTCTGAGAAATCGATCAGGTCCATAAATAAACTCCGCAGTAAAACAACCGTTTCGGGGGTTCTGTTAACGATGTAGGAAAACAATTTTACCGGCCTGTGTGGAACATCCCCAATCCCATCTTTATCCAAATCATAGCCTGTATAGTTAGTCCAGTAATTCTTCTGGAAGATATTGTCATTCAATTTGCTGTTATAGGAAATATCAAAGGAATTATGGAGGAAATTATTCTCTATAAACGAATTGGTATAGCATGCTCCACGTACCTTCAAGGCCCAACCATTTCGGATAAAACTATTGCCTTTGTATACGATTCGGTTAGATCCTTCGATATTGATTCCTACGGTATTCTCTTCAAAAATATTATCCAGGATTTCCGCGTCATTAATCTCTTTTAACAGCATCCCAAAAGAAGCGGTACCCCAATTTTTTCTAAAAGTATTCCCTTTCATTATGATCATTTTTGAAAACATCACAGCTACCCCGGCGCCATTATTTTCAAACAAATTATTTTCATACCGATCATTGTTGGAAAACATAAAATGAAGTCCATATCTTAGATTGTCACTGCTAATATTATCCTTAATTAAAATGCGGTCTGAGAATTCGAGATATATCCCGTCCCTGACCCCTTTAACTGTATTGCCAATTACCTCAATATCCTTACAATACCACAATTGAATTCCATTCCCTGAGTTAAATTCTTCCTCGGCATCTCCCTGTATGGTATTGTTCAAAACCTTTCCGTTGGATGCTTTTTCCAGGTAGATGCCAAAAAACAGGCTTTCCAATGCCACATTTTGAATGGCGAAGTATTTACTCTTTATAATTCTGATAGCTGCAAAATCTTTGGTATAACTGGTCCCAACGTTTTTTATATGTAATCCTGAGATAGCTACACTGTCCGCAATTACCGTAATAATTTCTCCTTTATTTTGACCGTCAATAGTTGCCCCTTCCTCGGCAATTAAGGTCAGTGGCTTATCAATGATAATGTCATGTTCTAAATACGTACCAGGACCTATAAGGAGGGTATCACGGGGGCCAGCGATAAGAACAGTTTCCTTTACCGATGTGTTTTCACAGCTTGGACAAACTGGAAGAATCTTAGAATCCTGGGCTAAGCCAAGTTTCCAGATAAGGATAAGAAGTAGTGCCGGGATAGATCTGGTCATAGAAAGCGTTATAATACTGTATGCTTAATACAGGTACTCAACCCTAGATTTTCATCCATGAAGATACCATTATTATTTTGATAGATTGTGCGAGGCAATTCTGCTCTGAAGCTTCGTCCCATCTGCCCAAGTGGCCTATGTACCATATACCTCTCCATATAAAATTCACCCACATAATTCATTGCAGCTATGTAATACGGTATCAACGGATTATTAAAAATTTTGAATTTTCTTCGGCTTCTACCCAATGCGGAGTATCCTTTAAGAAGCTGAAGTGATCATATTTCCCCAGGTCATAACCTTCCCCATTTAAATGAAACCGAATTTTCCCTTCCAGTACTACTAACTGTACATTGCGGGGTGAGATGTGTTCCGGAAAAACGGACCCTTTTTCAAGACTTATACTTAACACCTGGCATTCGCTATTGGATGGTAGTTTTGATATTTGTAAGCCCTTATAAGCTTGCTGCATAATATCCCTGTTTAGTTGTTCCATAGATCAAGGATTAAGATGGTTCTTAAGTTCAACCCAGGTATACAATTCCCCTGTATGTTCCCTAACAGCATCGTAAGCATCTACCTCCTTAGCAAAGGCCGTTAGGTAGGCCCCCATGGGACTGGGAATTCCCTCACTTATCAGATATACAGCTGTTGTAGCATCCGTAAGTTCTCCGGGGTTACTGTAGTCACTTACCAGGACCAACCCGATATCTTCTTGCTTTACTTCCTTTAAATAGTTGATCAGACACTCTACTGCATCGAACTTATAAACTTTCCCTTTTTGAGTAACCAGTTCTGCAGAATGCTGCCGATCAACAATGGTCATACTGCAAAAATGACAGCCGTCAGATCCATATGCTATGGGCTGGGGTTTTATTTTACATGCCATAAGACCTGCAAACAATAGTACCAGTACCCCAAATTTCACATTGAATTTCATTGTGGATTCAAATAGAATGTTTCTTCTCTTTTTTCCCTTTCAAAAAGGCAACTAATGACAGACCAATCCCAATAGCCATGCTTAGTGCCCCTAATTGGGGATAGGAATGGGCGGTAAAATTCAAGATTTTTTTGGTCCCAAATAGTGGTGGTTGAAAGCCCATAACGGAACCGTCAGGATTCGTAAATTTCATAATGGCCTTAGGATCTAAATTGTGCCCATAATCGTGCTCCCATAGATAGAAGTCATAAAGGCCCCCGGCACTTAGCACAATCATAAGGAAAAACCAGATCAGATACCATTTGTAGTTGGCTTTCCAGGCTATTATAAGGCCTATAAGTGTTGTAATAATTATTCCGGCCGGGAAAATTTTAAATTCAGGAATGGCCTCAGGAATGTATTTCATGCCCACATAGTGATTCATAAGGTTGATGTTCTTGATATCGTGCGGGTTAGCATCAGCGAAATCATTGATATAAATGTACATCCCTAACGGAGTTGGGTACTGGGGTGCTTCCAGGGTTATTTTCCAAAGGGGAAAAACAAAAAGTAGTAACGGCAACAAGGCAGCCAGCACCATCAGAATTCGTGATGTTCTTTTCATTGCAAAATGCTTAAGATAAATAAAAGCGGGAGGAGGTAACTCCTCCCGCAAAAGTGGTTTATAGCAACTTAGTTGTATTCATTAATCTCCACCAAGGGTCCAGCTTAGTTCCAGATCGGAACTAGCAGGTGATACACGCACGTAACCTTGCATTTCCTGGTGTAGCGCGGAACAGAAATCCGTACAATAAAATGGCCATACGCCAACCTGTTTTGGCTCCCAGACGAAGGTTTCCGTTTGTCCTGGCATAATCAGTAGCTCGGAAGTATTGGCTCCAATCATACTAACTCCATGGGGCACATCATAATCCTGTTCCAGGTTGGTAACATGGAAATAGACTCTGTCTCCT
>CBDUAW010000175.1:0-5711 GCA_965365215.1 uncultured Eudoraea sp.
TTTCCTATACGGAAGATGAAACTGCTTTTGGAAAAAAGATCCAGGAAGCCACGGCTAAACCTCAGGTAGGGATGCAAAGTGAGATAAAACCCTTACGCCCAACCCTGGATAATCCTGGTGGTGGGTCAACAGATGTTGGAGATGTTAGTTGGAATGTACCAAATATTAACCTGGGGGTTACTGTGGCCCCTAAAGACACCCCCTGGCATTCCTGGGCCGTGGTTGCCTGTGGAGGAATGAGTATAGGCCATAAGGGAATGATCTATGCCGCAAAAGCCATGAGTATGACCATGATAGATTTATTTGAAGATCCTAAACTGGTTGAGAAAGTTAAAACAGAGTACAAGGAGAGAAAAGGTGATGAAGTCTATAAGGCTTTAGTTCCTGAGGGGCCGCCTCCTATAGGCAATAAATAAATATATTAGTCTTACATTTATCTTGTAAGCTACAACTCAATAAAAAGAATCATGAACGAAAAAGAAATTGTTAAGGAATATCCCAAAGGGGATTTTATTGTGGTTTGGAAACCCAAAAGTTGTATCCATTCTGAAATCTGTGTCAAAACCCTTCCGGAGGTCTATAAGCCAAAAGAAAAACCCTGGATACAGGCAGAAAATGCCACCATTGACGCCTTGAAATCACAAATAGATAAATGTCCCTCCGGGGCACTCTCTTATTACACAAAAGGGGCAGCTTCTGACAATCCTTCAAACGAAAATTCTGCAACCAAGGTAGAAGTGATGTCCGGAGGGCCACTACTGGTGCACGGAGAACTGGAAGTAACCAATGTCGATGGAAAATTAACGCGGCAAAAAAAGACAACTGCTTTCTGCCGCTGTGGTGCATCATCCAATAAGCCGTATTGTGATGGCACACATAACAAAATTGAATTTTCAGATTGATTACACCTTTAATTGAAACCTATTCGGAAAATGAACGCAAAGACAATCTGGGGTTTTCTAATAAGTATATTGATGTTGTTTGAATCAGCTGCACAGGATGAAAATGGCCTCTCCTCCACCCTGGAGATTTTAACCTTGGCTACAAAATCGCGGACCGTGGTATTGCAGGAAGATACTCATTTTGAAGCACCAAACTGGAGTCCTGATAAGCAATACCTGTTGATCAATGAAGGTGGGCAATTATTTAGGGTTTATCTGGAGAATGGTAAAAAAGTGCTGCTGAATACGGGTCAGGCACAAAATTGCAACAATGATCATGGTATTTCCGCGGACGGTAAATACCTTGCGATCAGCAACAACGATCCAGAAACTAAATCATTCAAAGGAGGGTCCAGGATATATCTATTACCGGTTGATGGAGGGACCCCCACCCTAATAACCAAAGAGAGTCCATCCTATTGGCATGGATGGTCGCCCGATGGAAATTGGTTGGTATATGTGGCAAGCAGGAATGGCGAATACGACCTGTACCGGATTCCCAGTAGCGGAGGGAATGAGGAGCGTTTAACCCAGTTACCCGGATTACAGGATGGTCCTGAATACAGCCCGGATGGGCAATACATTTACTTTAACTCAGCACATACGGGGGTTATGGAGATCTGGCGCATGGATGCTGATGGCGGCAATCTGCTATAGCTTACGGATGACTCCCATTCCAACTGGTTTCCACACCCTTCACCTGATGGTAATTTTCTTGTTTTTCTTTCCTATCTCGAAGATCAGGGGGAAGCCCACCCTCCTATGAAAGCGGTTGCATTGCGTTTACTCCATTTAAACAAGGGGACGCTTGAAACACTCTGCACCTTTACCGGAGGCCAGGGCACAATAAATGTCCCTTCCTGGTCACCTGATAGTACTCAATTTGCATTTGTTTCCTATCAGGAAGATTAATTTGTAACTTCCTGAGGTTAATAAACTCCTTCAATTATGAAAACAACCCTAATGATAATTCTGCTGCTTTGTTCATTTTGCATTAAAGCCCAGGATTTTAATTTTCAATACGATCATTACTCTTTTATTGTACAAGACCTAAAGAAAACCGGTGATTTTTATGCCGAGATCTTACGGCTTAGGGAAATACCCCACCCTTCAGCCCCTGATGGTTTCAGGTGGTTCAATATTCATGGCAACAGTCAGCTGCATCTCATTGGGAAAGACACCGTATTCCGCCAGGAGAATAAAAGTGTTCACCTCTGCCTGGCCACCCAAAACCTTGATGCTTTCATCGATCATCTTAATGCCAATAATATTCCTTTCTGGGATTGGCCTGGTAAATTAGGCAGCATTACGGACAGGGCAGATGGAGTTAAACAGATCTATATTAAGGATCCCGAAAATAATTGGATTGAGATAAATACAGCCGTACATAAGCCCTGATATATAAATATATGACAATTATAAAACGAATATTTCCACTGGGCTTTCCATGGCAAACACAAGATCCCTTTCTGTTTTGTGTTTATCACCTGGACAAGTACCCCAGGGGAACACTGGAAATGACCCCCGATGCCAGTCTAAACGGAAGGAACCTCGGTAACGATTTTACCCTGAAAGATGGTTGGAGAATGTATCACGGACATACTATTCCCGGATTTCCGTACCATCCGCATAGGGGATTTGAAACGGTTACCATAGTAAACAAAGGGTTTTGTGACCATTCTGATTCTTTGGGTGCTGCAGGCCGTTTTGGGGAGGGAGATGTGCAATGGATGACAGCAGGGAGCGGGGTACAACACTCAGAAATGTTTCCTTTGCTAAATACGGAAAAGGAAAACACCCTTGAATTATTTCAGATCTGGATAAACCTCCCAAAAAAAGACAAATTAACCAATCCATATTTCAAGATGCTCTGGCATGAAGAAATTCCGGTTTGGCAAAAGCCAGAGGGCCGAGTTAGGGTAATCTCGGGAATTTTTGGCGGGGAGACTGCCCCGGATCCCGCCCCAAAATCATGGGCTGCCGAAAAGGACAATGAAATTGGTATTTGGGATATCACCATTAATCCAGGACAGGAATTGGCAATCCCCGGGACTAAAGTAGGCCATAACAGAAGTCTCTACTTTTATGAAGGAAAGGAGATTCATATTGAAGATAATACCATTACGGTTGAACATGGTATTGACTTACAGGCCGAAAAGGATCTCTTGATTGAAAATGGGGAAGTGGAAACCCATCTTCTGCTTTTGCAGGGGAAACCCATTGGGGAACCGGTTGCAAAATACGGTCCCTTTGTAATGAATACCCAGGAGGAAATACAACAAGCTATGCAGGAATATCGTTTAACCCAATTTGGTGGTTGGCCCTGGCCTTATCCGGACAATGTTCACGATAGGGAGAAAGGCAGGTTTGCGTTATACCCAGATGGAAAACTGATAGAGAAATAAATGGATGGAATAAGCCTGATTCGCCTCTGCACAGATGCTTCCATGATGATTTTGATTTGGATCGTTCAATTGATCATTTACCCGGGGTTTCAATATTATTCTTCCAATGATCTACTACTCTGGCACCGCACATATACCCCCAGGATATCAGTAATAGTTGGGCCGTTAATGATCTTGCAATTGGTGCTAACGCTTGTTGAGGTCTGGGAAAGCCCTGGCACTTTCGAAGTAGGTACTTTCATTTTAATCCTGGCCTTATGGGGTTATACCTTTGTGAAATTTGCACCCCTACACAGGTCAATTGAGCAAAATAAAATTAGACCTGACACCTTAAAAATACTGGTCTCGGCAAATTGGCTAAGAACTCTGCTCTGGACCCTGGTGTTTCTCTGGTCCTTATCTTATTACCTGCTGTACTTATGATGAATATGTTGTGTTCCTTAGGCGTTTTGTATTTAGGTTGATTTAGAACCTTTCTTCTTGTTGATTGTTCTAACTATCAAGTAAATTAGCATGATTAGAATTGGACCAATTATCAGAAAATAATTAAAGGCCCAAAACAACCTGGATGCCTCAACGCCACCTATAAATGATTCCTGACCCTCAAAATTATTAGCCCAATTTCCTGCAAGGGCATAAGCTACCGGTACCCATAAAATAGCCATAATAATGAAGGCTAGCAGGCATTTCCTGATACCTTTCTCCAGCATGCTTTGTGGTCGGTATAGTCCATTAAAAGTACTTAATATGAGTAAGGGCAATGAAATAAAACCGAGCAAACTTAAAAGATTGCCCATTGGCACATAGGGTTCCTTAATGAGTGGTATAAGCAGGAGAGAAGATCCGGTTATCATCAAAAAAGCAACAGTGATAAAGATAATCAGGGATATAGAAAGTATTGTGGTCCGATTCATCTACAAATACTTAGGCAATTGAAAACCCAGGGGCTAGAATACCATCTGCCTTCTCAGGATGACGTTTTAGATATGCGGCAACAAAAGGGCAAAGTGGTGCCATTTTTAATCCGGACTCCCTTACATAATGAAGGGTTTTTGCAACAATTATGCTCCCAAGACCGTTTCCTTCCAATGCCCTCGGCACCTCAGTATGCGTCAGATAGATTATTCCCTGTTTGTTTATTATGTAATCAATAAAAGCTACCTTTTTTCCTTCGCCAAGCTCAAACCGTTTCTTGACCCCTTTATCACTATTAATTAATGGGAGTTGCTGCCAATCAGGAGTCGTCATTTGCCAAGTATTAATAATATTAGAATACTATACCCTTACAATTTTTGCTCCTATGGCCCTTAGGCGGGTATCAATATCCTCGTATCCACGATCTATTTGTTCTATGTTGTGAATTGTTGATGTCCCTTTGGCGCATAGGGCTGCGATAAGCAGGGAAACCCCGGCCCGGATATCTGGTGACACCATTGTAGTAGCTTTTAAGGTCGATTTAAAATCGTGCCCAATTACAGTGGCTCTGTGTGGGTCGCATAAAATAATTTTAGCGCCCATGTCGATTAATTTATCCACAAAGAACAAACGGCTTTCAAACATTTTCTGATGTATCAACACTTCGCCTTTGGCCTGTGTTGAAATTACCAGGATTATACTTAGCAAGTCGGGCGTGAGTCCCGGCCAGGGCGCATCGGCAATAGTCAGGATGGAGCCATCAATATAATTGTGGATCTTGTACCCTTCCTTGTGTTCCGGGATATGTATATCATCCCCGTTTCGCTCTATAGTAATGCCCAATTTCCTGAAGACGGTGGGAATCTGTCCCAGATCGTCCCAACTTACATTTTTGATGGTAAGCTCACTTTTTGTCATAGCGGCCAGCCCAATCCAGCTTCCAATCTCTATCATATCGGGAAGCATGGTATGTTCTGTACCACCCAGTTGCACCACTCCTTCTATTTCAAGGAGGTTAGAACCAATACCGCTTATCTTTGCTCCCATCCTATTGAGCATTTTACAAAGCTGTTGCAGGTATGGCTCGCAGGCGGCATTGTATATAGTTGTTTTTCCTTTGGCCAGAACCGCGGCCATGACAATATTTGCGGTACCGGTTACAGAGGCCTCATCAAGAAGCATAAAGCTTCCCTTTAGTTGCTCGGCCTCTACCCCGTAAAAATGCTCTTCCCTATTGTATCTAAACTTTGCACCCAGGTTAATAAAGCCTTCAAAATGGGTATCGAGACGTCTTCTACCAATTTTATCACCCCCGGGCTTAGGAATATATCCCTTTCCAAACCTGGCCAACATAGGGCCTACCAGCATGATGGACCCTCTTAAGCCCCTGCCGTCTTTCTTGAACTGTTCAGACTGCAGGTACTCCAGATTTACATCGTCTGCTTTAAAG
>CBDUAW010000176.1:0-5687 GCA_965365215.1 uncultured Eudoraea sp.
TATCAAGAAGAAGAATACATTTAGCCAGATATTAGTGGCAATGGTATTCAGGATCTGTGAATCTACAGAGTCAAAAAGATGAAACGGTACACTCAGAAGAAAATAGATCAGGATTATAAAAAAGCCATATAAGATTGCATTGCCTACTCCTTTAGATTGATTATGAGAATGCTTGGTGAAGAATGATACCGTTAGGGGTATCATGGGAAAAACGCAGGGTGTTAATAACGCTATGAGTCCGCCGAGAAAGCCCAGGCCAAAGATGGTCCAGAGTCCGATTTTTTCTTTAATGTTCCCCACAGTACCGCTGTTTAAGCGGTCTTTCTCCTTGAGATTGAGCTTTAAAGCTGCGCTTAACTCGCTGCTTTTGTCATCAATACTAATGTCTTCCTCTACAATAGCCGAGCCGTCGAGGGAAATTCGAAATGCAACCTCCTTCAAAATACAAACCTCCTTGCATATCTGGTAGAAGAGCATCACATTCACCTGTCGAACATCCTCCTTCAGCAAGCGAATATTTTGTGTAAAAACAGCCTTTTTCTTAAAAAAGGTCTCGTCTACCTCAAAAATATCACTGTAGGCTGTCTGTGTCTCGCTCTCCCCAGTTTTACCCAATAGCTCATAGTCCACACCGGCATTTTCAAATGAAAATTCACTGGGAAGGCTACCCCCCTCGGCGGTATAAAGGGAATATATATGCCAACCTTCTGCAATATCTGCGCTGAAGGTGAGCTGGTATTCCTTCTCCCCCAACTGTTCTACATTATGGCTCCAAATGGCAGGCTCCTCATCGGTTTGCGCTATGGCGAAATAGGATGAGAATGATATTAAAAAGAATGCGAGTAGATATTTCATTCTGTAATTGTAAATTTTAAGATCTTTTTGGTCCCCGGCGTAACTTTAAAGCGATCGTCCGGGCGTTTTCCAACTACCCAGACAATATCATTCCCAGAACACAGCAACCATTGTTCCTCCTTTGAAATCACATCCATCTTTTCATCTTTGAAGAATTTGGCCAATTTCTTCTTTCCCCGGAGTCCCAAAGGGTAAAAATAGTCTCCTTTTTCCCATTTTCTTATAAGGAGCCCTTCCTTTAACGTTTCTTTGTCCACGTATAGTATCTTTTTAGCGCTTTGTCCCATTTTATCTACTTGTTCAATGGTCATATGGAAAGGAGCGCTAATACCGTATAAGTTTGATTATCCTTTGGCCCTAATGTTTCCAACAGCAGATAATCCCGATCCTTAACAAGGCGGTGTGTTTTGGAATAGAGCATTTTTCCGGATGTGGTATGGAGTAAGTCGGTTACATCTTCCCATTCGGTAAATCCATAGGGTGAAAGCAGTCCATAGAGGTAATCTTGCCGGGGCTGTAGTTCTAACAGCGGAGCTATAGGGACCTTCAGAACGCTACCTTCCTCTTCAGAAAGTTTTCTTCTCAAGGCATGAAAATGATCTTGCAAGATGCGATTACTGCCATTCAAATGCCGCAAAGTCTTCTTGAAATTCTCAAGAAATGCAGGGTGTAACTCCTTTAATTTCGGGACAATTTGGTGGCGAATCTTGTTTCTGAGGTATTTGGGGTCCAGATTGCTGGTATCTTCCCGCCACTGCCATTGATTATCTTTTGCATAATCGTAAATCTCATCTCGGCTAAATAATAACAGAGGGCGCGCCAGGGCGCTTGTTTTTGGTGGAATACCCGCTAAGCCCTGAAGTCCGGTACCTCTTGAAAGGTTAATGAGAAAGGTTTCCAAATCATCGTCCAAATGATGTGCCGTTACGGTGTATTTTAATCCCTTTTCAGCACAAATTTCCGCAAACCAGGCATAGCGTAATTCTCTTGCAGCTACTTGAATTGATACTTTATTTTCAAGAGCGTATGTATTTGTTTTAAAATGCTTTAATAAATATTTTTTATTTAATTTTCTTGCAAGCGATTCCACAAATTCAGCATCCTGATCTGCTTCCTTTCCCCTCAATCCAAAATGACAATGTGCAACAATAAAGTCCAGGCCAGACTGTTGACAAAGGTGTGCCAGAACCGCACTATCCAAGCCTCCACTGCAGGCCAGAAGAAATTGATTATCCAGTAATTCTGGAAAATTGGTTTTCAGGTGTTCTTTGAATCTTGTCAGCACAGTACAAAATTACGGAAAGTTCTTTCCTAACCAATGCCGGATACTTTCAAAGACCTCATCTCGGCAAAGGTCGTGCTGCAATTCGTGATATCCTCCTTCAAAGGGAATAAAGGTTACATTGGGCGCCTTATTAGCTAAGATTTTTGATGCATTAAAGTCAATAATGGGATCAGACATACCATGCATCAGAAGAAGGGGCTGCGAAAGGGCTGATGCATTCGCGAGAACCCATTCTCCCGCATCCATAATGGGAAAAGAGAACATTGGGCTCACCAGATCGTGAATTAAAGGATCTTCTCTGTACTTTTTTACTTCCTCGGGAATCCTTGAGATTCCTTCGGGGTCTAATCCTGACGGTAAGGTAAATGACGGCCAAAATCTTAAAAGCGATTTCCCCAGTTTCATTTTCCATCTTGGGGGAGAAAATGCCAGTCGCAGGTAAGGGCTGGTTATCATCAAGCCTGCAATCCCCCCAAATCTCAGGCCGTAATTCAATGCCAGATTGCCACCCATACTATGCCCGTAGAGTAATATGGGTATATCCGGAAAGTGGCTTTTAGCCCTGGCAATCACCGCTGCCATTACGTCCATTAAGGCCTTATAGCTCGGGCAATGGCCTCGTTTCCCTCCGGATCTCCCGTGTCCGTAATTATCAAATATGAATACGGCATTTGCTTGTTCCACCAAAGTGGGAATAATACCGTCTAAATACCTGTGTGAATGTTCCCCCAGGCCATGAACCAACACCACAATATGTTTTGGAGTAGCCGGCTGCAGAAATGCTCCATAGATAGCCGTTTTGTTAACAGTAAGGCTGAATTCCTGCAGTTTCATTTCTTTACGCTAAGCTTTTTAAAAAGGCATCAATGGCACTCTTATGCATTTCGGCGAGTTCCGGATCAGTAATGCCCTTTTCAGTGTCAAAATTCTGGTAAAACGAGGGAAGGGAAAAAGCGGCTTTAATGTCTGCGCCAAATCGTGGCAAAAGGTCCTTAACGATTCCATGAGAGCTTATACCTCCCCTCTTTCCGGGGGAAGTAGACATAAGTAATACGGGGATCCCTTCAAGAAAATTCTTATCTACCCTGGACAGCCAGTCGAGCACATTCTTAAAATAGGCCGAAGGGCTGCTGTTATGTTCGTTAACCGACAAGAGTATACCATCGGAATTTTTGATATCCTCTTTGAATTCAACCAAGGAATTTGAAAATCCATGTTCCTTTTCATGATCTTCACTAAACATTGGAAATGGGTAATTTACCATATTCAAAAGCGTTATATCCTGGTCTTGGATAAGTGAAACGCTGTATTTTACAAGTTTGTAATTTATAGAGGTAGTAGAGTTACTACCTGCAAAGGCTAATATTTTCGGCATTGTTAGAATTTTTTATTGCAGCCAAAAATACCATAATTGAAATTGGTATGAACCTATTTTGTCTAATTTTGCAGGCACAAACATCCAAAACTGCGTTAGAATCAGTATATAGCATAGTTAGGTTATGAGCCGCAAAACAGCCAGATTGTTTTTTATAGATGCCATGAGGGCCTGGGCTATCCTGATGATGCTTCAGGGGCATTTTGTAGATGGGCTCCTGGACTATGCCTCCAGAGATACTGCCAGTACGGGATACAATATCTGGAAATATTTCAGAGGGATTACGGCTCCCGTGTTCTTTACGGTTTCCGGATTTATATTTACCTATCTCCTAATACGGGTTCCCCTAACTGGTTTCAAAAACCCCCGAGTTAAAAAAGGCATCCGGCGTGGGATTCAATTACTCTTTATAGGATATCTGCTTCGACTAAATATTCTTGGATTATTTAAAGGACAGCTATACAAGGCTTTCTTTCTGGTAGATGTGCTGCATATCATAGGTCTCTCCATTTTAGGAATTGTGGCTGTTTATCTATTGACATTCAAAAGGCTTAAACCTTTGTTCCCCTGGTTGCTTTTACTGGTTTCCTGCCTGCTTTTTGCCTTCGAGCCGGTGTATAAAGAGTGGACTTATTCTTTTCTTCCTGAGGGATTGGCCAACTATTTCACCAGGGCCAATGGTTCAGTATTTACGATAGTTCCCTGGTTTGGGTATACTGCTTTTGGGGCAGCATTATCTATTCTCTTCACCCGTTTTAAAGACCATCGGCATGTATATCCCGTGGCCATTAGTTTGGCCACACTCGTTGGATTGAGCCTTATTTTCTATTCGTCACCCTTGTTCGTTTGGCTTCATCAACAAACTGATATCAGCCTTTTTTCAAAAATATTTATGAATAACTATCTCTTTATACGGATGGGGGATGTACTGGTGACATTTGCATTATTTATGTTATTAAGGCGGTTTATTACCAGTAGAACGGTACTCAGGATAGGACAGAACACGCTCTCAATTTATGTGATACACTTCATCATCCTATACGGAAGTTTTACGGGCCTGGGATTATATCGCTTTTACAATTACTCCCTGACACCGTCTGTAGTAATCCCCGGGGCACTGATCTTTATGTTTGTCTGCTCTTATGCAGCATTACTGTATGAGGATCATGAGACCCTAGTCAAGACCAAAATAAATATGGGAGTTGGCCTAGTCAGAAATCTCTTGGAAAACCTCTTTGAATCCCTCAAAACATTTATTCTGAAGTTCCTGAAGGCCCCAAAGACCTAAAAAGTGAAACTTTAGATATGCAAGGCCCGATCTTCAGTCGCTGCCAAAGCAGCCTCTTTTACCGCTTCCGCATAGGTAGGGTGCGCATGACTCATTCTGGCCATATCTTCTGCTGAAGCCCTGAATTCCATGGCAGTAACGGCCTCGGTGATGAGATCAGCACATCTGGCTCCAATCATGTGAACCCCCAGCACTTCATCCGTATTCTTATCGGCAAGGATCTTTACAAATCCGTCTAAGTCCATACTGGCACGAGACCTTCCCAATGCCCGCATGGGAAATTGCCCCACTTTATATTCAATCCCGGCTTCCTTTAGTTGCTCCTCAGTTTTACCAACCGCAGCAACCTCGGGCCAGGTATATACAACACCAGGGATAAGGTTATAGTCTATGTGAGGTTTCTGCCCGGCAAGCAATTCGGCAACCATGGTGCCTTCCTCTTCGGCCTTATGAGCAAGCATAGCCCCTCTTACTACATCACCTATTGCGTAAATATTAGAAACATTGGTCTGCAACTTATCATTGACCTCTACCCGTCCTTTATCATCTAATTCTACCCCGGCAGCCTTAGCATTAAGTCCTTCCGTATACGGTCTCCTGCCAACAGAAACCAGGCAATAGTCGCCCGCAAATTCAACTTCTTCGTTCTTTTTATTATCGGCTTTAACAATAACCTGCTTTCCTTTTCTTTCAACTGATTTAACCTTATGCGAGAGATGGAATTTTACCTTTTGCTTTTTAAGCACCTTCATAAGTTCTTTGGACAATGCCGCATCCATCCCGGGAATAATGCGGTCCATAAACTCTATGACCGTCACCTCAGATCCTAGTCTCTTATAAACCTGCCCCAGGTGTTTCAGGGCACCGTGAGAATCGAATTTGGC
>CBDUAW010000177.1:0-5675 GCA_965365215.1 uncultured Eudoraea sp.
ATGTACCCGGCCTGGCGATCACTTCGATGAGATATTCTTCGGTTTCAGTTGGGACAATAAACTTGGTGAAGTTGGCGTCTTTTGGAGAAGGGTATTCTTTGATGCGGAAATTAAAGCCCTCTATAAAATACCAAATAATCTGGGCAATTAACTGGGCAGACTGCTGGCTGTTCTCCATTTCGAATACCCCAAAGGCCGTCACCTTATCACTGATACCCGCATATCTGGCGATAGCACAAATTTCACGGCCATTGAATCCATTCGGGGAAAAATTTGAAGAGCCCCCTATTTCACTTGCCTTAATGGCCCGACAATCCAGGCTCACCAAATGCGCATTGCGTAACGCCGGTTCGGCAAGTGATATATCAGAAACAATTTCACCCAGGCGGTATGCATCAAAAAACAGACGATCCATAAGATCTATCTCTTCCTGAGCATTGAAGTAGCTCTGATATCCGATATTAGAGAAATTAAAAAGATTGTTTGGTTTATCCGTTATAATCTTACTCATATAAGAGTGTGAGGAAATAAGTTCCTCGTCGGCCCCAAAATCGAAACGGCTGTCTACCGATACCAGATTGACCAAATCCTTGATCTTGTCATATGCCCTGTACATAGGATAAGTAACATCCTGAGTTGCGCCTATAACAATTGGAACTATATTTTCCTCGAGAAGCCCGGCTACAATTTCTTTTACAACAAAATACGTATCCTCAACGGTTTCTCCTTCCTCTACATTACCAAGATCTATCAGGGACGAAGACCAGTTGCCCAGCATTAACTTGTACAGCTGTATCCTGATTTGTGCAAGGTCTAGTTTTTCAGGTTTCTTTTCGAAGGCATTTCTTGATTCCCTTACGCCAAGGATAGCAAATGAAGCATTGGCCAGCACTGGTAAACCGTCTTTTTCGGTGTGTATATAAAGGTGTCTGCCCAAAGCCTGGGGCGGTAATAATTCGTTATGAGCTAATACAATATCTTCTACGGGAACTAAGAAATCAAATGCCATGAGACCACGCTAACTTTTTGATTTTCTGGTTTTTTTTCTTGGAGATGATTTCTCTAACAGGCTCTTGGCTTCTTCCAGAGAAACTTTGGTTGCATCTACATCCTTAGACAATTCAACCTTAGTTTTTCCTTTAATAATAGTATGCCTTCCCCAACGGGCTTTTTCTATCCGAATCCCCTCTTCAGGCCATTCCTGCACAAGTTTTTGCGCTTCCTTTAACTTCTTCTCTTCAATTAAAGTTTTAATGTCGGCCTCGGAAAGGGCATCAAAATCGTATTTCTTGTTTACATTGATAAACATCCCATCCCATTTAATAAAGGGTCCAAACCTGCCTTTACCCTTGGTGACCTCTTTTCCTTCATAGATCGCAATAGGGGCGTCAGCTTTTTCTTTCTCCTTGATCAATTCTACAGCCCGATCTAAATCAACGTCAAAAACTCCTTCTCCTTTAGCCAGGGAAACAAACTTCTTTCCAAACCGCACGTAGGGTCCAAACCTACCTACATTGGCTTCTACTTCCTCCCCTTTATAAACGCCTAGTTTTCTGGGCAGCTTAAAGAGGTCCATAGCGTCTTCATAGGTAATAGTAGTGATGGACTGATCCGGGAGCAGGCTCGCAAACAAGGGTTTCTCCTCTTCCTCAACCGTTCCAATTTGAACCATAGGTCCAAACCTACCAAGGCGAACCGCAACCTGTCGGCCGGTTTTGGGGTCTTTCCCCAGTACCCGTTCGCCACTTGCCCTCTCGGCATTTTCTTCAACTTCCAGTACATTGGGATGAAAATCTTTGTAAAAGGTACTCATTACCTTTTGCCAATCCTCTTCCCCAGAGGCTATTTCATCGAACTCTTCTTCCACTTTTGCTGTAAAGTGATAGTCTAATATGGTAGCGAAATGATCTACCAGGAAGTCGTTTACTATCATGCCAATATCAGTAGGAACCAACTTGCCCTTGTCTGAGCCAACGGTTTCCGCAAGCTCTAATGCCTTTATCTCCCCGGATTCCAAAACGAGCTGGGTGTATTTCCTTTCTGTTCCTTCTACCGTACCTTTTTCCACATATCCCCTGTTCTGAATGGTAGAAATAGTGGGGGCATAGGTAGAGGGCCTCCCAATTCCCAACTCCTCCAATTTCTTTACCAGAGTTGCCTCGGTATACCGGTATGCTGGTCTTGTAAAACGTTCGGTAGCCATAATCTGAAGCTGGTTAATAGCATCCCCTTTCTTCATATGCGGAAGGAGTCCCTGCTGTTCATCAGACATATCTTCCTCATCTCTTCCTTCGAGATACACTTTCAGAAATCCGTCGAAGGTGATCACCTCCCCGCTTGCAGAAAACAACTCATTGTGGGTGTCTGCCCCAATTTTTACTTGTGTCCTCTCCAGTTGTGCCTCACTCATTTGAGAAGCAATGGTTCGCTTCCAGATAAGTTCGTAGAGTTTAGCCTGGTCCCTTTCCAGCGAAGGGGACTGTAATTTCATATCTGTTGGCCTTATTGCCTCATGGGCTTCCTGGGCTCCTTTACTCTTGCCGGTAAAATTCCTCGTTTTACTGTATTCCTCCCCATATTGACCTATGATCATCTGCTTGGCTGCCTGAAGTGCTTCCTTGGAAAGGTTTACACTGTCTGTTCTCATATAGGTAATGAGTCCAGCTTCATAAAGGCGCTGTGCCACCTGCATGGTCCTTGAGACCGAAAAGAATAATTTACGAGAGGCTTCCTGTTGCAGAGTTGAGGTGGTAAATGGTGCAGAAGGTGATTTCTTGGCCGGTTTTTTTTCGAGACTGGCAACGGAGAAATTGGCGTTGATGTTTTTTTGCAAAAAGATCTCCGCTTCTTTCCGCGAACCAAAAGACTTGGAAACTTTTGCCTGAAAAGTTTTACCATTAACCGTTTGGAAATCCCCTGCAATTTTAAAAGATGCTACTGGGGTAAAATCAGAAATTTCCCGCTCCCTTTCCACTATGAGCCGCACCGCTACAGATTGCACCCGGCCTGCTGATAGGCCCGGCTTGATTTTTTTCCACAATACCGGCGAGAGTTCGTAACCTACCAATCGATCTAAAACCCTTCGGGCCTGTTGGGCATTTACCAGGTTGTAATTAATATCTCTGGGATTTTCAATTGCCCGTTGGATGGCCGATTTGGTGATGGAATTAAAGACGATTCGTTTTGTTTTGGCCTTGTCTAATTTTAAGGTTTCCGCCAGATGCCATGAAATGGCTTCTCCCTCCCTATCCTCATCACTTGCAAGCCATATAGTTTCTGCTTTACTGGCTAAATCCTTCAATTTCTTCACTATGGGTTTTTTCTCCTTATCCACAATGTATTTCGGAGCAAAATTGTTTTCCACGTCCACTCCCAATTCCTTGGAGGGAAGGTCTGCAATATGCCCAAAACTACTTGCTACCTTAAAGTCTTTCCCCAGAAATTTCTCTATGGTTTTAGCCTTGGCAGGCGATTCCACAATTACCAAATTCTTAGCCATCAAATGATTTTTGAAGAAACAAAAGTATGGGAATTTTTTTTATTGGAGCTTGTTAGTCTTCATATCCATATTTTACAACAAGGCAATTTCAACACAAAGAATAGCTTATTTTCAGCTACTTTTTCAACTGAAAAAAACCAAAAAAATATCATTACATTAGACCTACTAATAATATACTGACATGAGACCATTATCACTCCTTTTATTTCTGTCCTTTTTCCTGGTAAGTATTCAGCAATCCGATGCGCAACGCAGGAACAAACCGCAGGGGAAGACTTTTAATGAAGCACTTTACAGCGGAATTGAATGGCGGCAGCTAGGACCTTTTCGGGGGGGTCGTGCAGGTTCCGTAACCGGTATCCCCAATGATCCAAATTTATATTATATGGGGACAGCAGGCGGAGGGGTTTGGAAAACCACAGACGCAGGCAGTACCTGGGAATGTATTTCTGATGGTTATTTTGGCGGATCTATTGGAGCAGTTGCTGTAGCCGAATCGGATCCCAATGTGATTTATGTAGGGGAAGGGGAACAGACCCTGAGAGGAAACGTGTCTTCCGGTAACGGTCTCTGGAAAAGCCTGGATGCAGGAAAAACCTGGGAGTTTATTGGCCTCGAAGGCTCGGAACATATTGCCAGAATCAGGATTCACCCTGAAGATCCCAATACGGTATATGTTGCTGCCATTGGAAATCTATGGATCCCAAATGAAACCAGGGGCGTTTACCGTACCACAGATGGAGGAAATACCTGGGAAAAAATACTTTATGTGAGTGATAAGGCAGGAGCTGGTGACCTTATTCTCGATCCCAATAATCCCAGAATTATTTATGCTGCCACCTGGCAAATGAAAAGAAACGGCTACCGTATGGATAGCGGAGGACCTGATTCCAGGATTTTTAAAAGCACAGATGGCGGAAATACCTGGAAAGATATTTCTGAAACGCCGGGCCTGCCAGGATTTCCATGGGGAATAACAGGCTTAGCGGTTTCCCCCCAGGATTCCAATAGGATATGGGCTATCATTGAAGCGGAAGACGGAGGGGTATTCAGGTCTGATGATGCAGGAGTGAGTTGGAAAAAGATCAATGAGAACCGCGCCCTAAGACAGAGGGCCTGGTATTACAGCAGAATATATGCCGATCCTCAGAATGTGGACAAGGTGTATGTAATGAATGTCAGCTATGGTGTTTCTACTGATGGGGGAAAAACATTTACCCTTAAGAATGCACCGCATGGGGACCATCACGACTTATGGATAGCCCCGGAAAACAATCAACGAATGGCCATTGCAGATGATGGAGGGGCCCAGATTTCGAACGATGGCGGGAATAACTGGACTACCTATCATAACCAACCCACTGCGCAATTTTATAGAGTTACTACAGATAATCATTTTCCCTACCGGATTTATGGTGCCCAACAAGATAATAGCACGGTCAGGATCTTGCACAGAAGTTCGGGCAATGCCATAACTGAGGCTCACTGGGAATCTACTGCAGGAGGTGAAAGCGCACATCTGGCCCCAGATCCTAAGGATAACAATATTGTTTATGGTGGCACCTATAAGGGGTATATGATGCGACAGGATCATAGTGTAAATCAGACGAGGTCAGTAAATGTCTGGCCAGACAACCCGGCTGGTTCCGGGGCAGAGGTTATGAAATACAGGTTTAACTGGAATTTCCCCGTGATGTTCAGCCTGCACAATGATAACCGTCTGTATGCCGGTTCCAATTACCTGCATGTTACAGAAAATGAGGGGCAATCCTGGCGATTATTGTCTCCTGACCTTACCCGCGGTCTCCCTGAAACTATTATGTCATCGGGCGGGCCAATCACTCAGGACAATACAGGGGCTGAATTTTACTCAAATATTTTCGCCATAGCAGAGTCTCAAAATGAAGTTGGTGTAATATGGGTAGGAAGTGATGACGGCCTCATTCATATCACAAGGGATGATGGTAAGTCCTGGGAAAATATTACGCCCCCAGGCAGTATGTCACCAAAGCTAAATATGATTAACTGTATTGACCCAAGCCCTTTTAATAAAGGGACTGCCTACGTTGCAGCCACTTCATACAAATTCGGGGATTATACACCTTATATATATAAGACATCAGACTATGGTAAATCCTGGAAACTAATTACGAGCGGTATTAAATCCAATCACTAT
>CBDUAW010000178.1:0-5661 GCA_965365215.1 uncultured Eudoraea sp.
GCAGGTGCTCTGAACCAACTGAGCTAAGAGCCCCTAAGGGTGTGCAAATATAGGATAGTTTTTTCTTTCCAAAAACAAAAATTCACAAAAATTCACAGGACCTCAGCAACGGTAAAGGTGCTCCCTCCTACAAAGACCAAATCTTTGTCTGTTGCTGCATATAAAGCGGCTTTATAGGCCTCCGGAACACTGGGAAACTTCTCACCCACAAGGTGATGATTTTTGGCGCTTGCCTTTAGTTCTGTTTCGGATAAAGCCCTGGGAATTTCAGGTTTGGCAAAATAATAATGCGCATTCTTTGGTAAGAGCGGAAGTATAGTACTCAGATCCTTGTCCTTAACAAAACCTATCACTATATGAAGCTGCTCATATTGCTCTTTTGTTAACTGGTCCATCACCGCCTGTATGCCCTCCTTGTTGTGACCAATATCGCATACCACCTTGGGTTTATTCCTCAAAATCTGATACCTGCCCAGGATTCCCGTGTTTTCTACCACTTTGGACAATCCCTTTATTATACTCTTCTCATCTATTTCAAAATCTTTTAAGCATTTCAGTACTGCCTGTACTCCTTTTGTATTATTCGGTTGGTAGTTACCCAGCAAATCCGTTTTATAGTCCTTGGTGGCCATTTGGTCTGCAAATAGAATAGGGCTATCATTTTTTGCAGCAATTTCTTGAAATATTGGCACTAGACCTTCCTGAGTTTCACTAATTACTACCGGTACGCCAGGTTTTATTATACCGGCTTTCTCCTTAGCGATACTCACCAGATTATCTCCCAAAAGGTTTACATGGTCCAGCCCTATGTTTGTAATAAGCGAAACTTCAGGGGTGATGATATTGGTGGAATCCAGTCGCCCGCCAAGGCCCACCTCAATGATGGCGATATCCACTTCCTTTTTAGCGAAATACTCAAAGGCCATCCCCACCGTCATTTCGAAAAAAGATAGTCTATTGGCCTTTAGGAAATCAAAATTCCTTTCTACAAATCCTATCACATAGCTTTTTCCGGCCATTTGGCCATTGACCCGAATCCGTTCTCTGAAATCTTTCAGGTGAGGCGAGGTGTAGAGACCAACCTTATATGCTGCTTCCTGTAACACAGAAGCCAGCATATGACTGCTCGATCCCTTGCCGTTAGTGCCGGCAACATGGATACTTTTAAACTTTTTGTGAGGGTTCCCCAAATGACTGGAAAGCGCAAGGATGTTATCTAATTTTCCATTATAGGCTTTTGGGCCTTTATGCTGGTACATCGGAAGCCGGGCATACATCCAATCCAAAGTCTGTTTATAGGTCACTCGCCAAGTTTAAAATTGACCACTACAAAACCTATTTGCTGATTGGGTGCTTTGGAATCAAAATTCCATTTATGTAGGTAAGCTGTTTTCCTTGCAGGTTCTATAAGACAAGGATGATTATTAGTAGTTCCTTTTACCCCGGCCCTGGCTTCTATGACCTTCCCGTTTCTGTCTACCACTATACGTACTACCACCCGGCCTTCTTCATTACATTCTTGCTGTACTTTGCCCTTACTTACAAGAGATCTGCCGCTTAAGCCATATCCTCCTGTACCACTTCCACTACCCGGACTTCCGTAATAAGTGTTCGCATAGGGATCACCATCTGGCTGGCCTTTGTCCCCTGCAAGCTGGTCATCTCCTTCGCCTCCCTTTACTGTTCCATCGGCATTGTTCAGGCCTCCCATTAACTCATCTAATTTCTTCTTTTTGGCCTCCTGTTCCTGTCGTGCTTTTTCTTCCGCTTCCCGCTTCTCCCTTGCGATACGATCTGCCTCTGCCTGGGCTTTTTTAGCAGCCTCTTCGGCTTTTCTTTTTGCTTCCTGCTGCTGTTTTATCTTAATTGTTTCCGGATCTTCTTTAGTCAGGACTTTTTCACTTTCCTCAGCGGTCACATCCTCTTCTTCAACTTCCTGGGCCGTGGCAACTGGTTCCTCTGTGATTTCTTCCTCAACAATTTCTTCTTTCTTTTCCACAGGAACAGACTTTACTTTCTCCAAAGGTTGTTCCTTGCCCATTCCATATTCCAGGGATCCAAAATTCACGGTAATCCCATTTTCTATTGGGGGCTCCAAATAGGTAAGTCCAATATAAAAAAGCAATAGTAAAAGCAGGCTTAGCAAGACGGTTGTAAGCCAAAAAGATTTTTTCTTGTGTCTCGTATCGAGCAATCCCATTAGTTAGGTCGCACAGCCAGGATCACCTTATAGCTATTACGGTTGGCAATATCCATTACGTTAACCGCTTCCTTGATAGCTACGCTTTCTTCTGCTCTCAGAATGATGGTGGGCTTTTCCTGACCTTCCAGTGCTTTCTTTAATTCAATTTCAATGTATTCTCCGTTAATCTGCTCATTGTTCACAAAATACTCCAGGTTCTTGTTAATGGTTACCGAAACATTCTGTGTATTGGTCGACTTCCCTTTTGCCTTAGGCAATAACAAGTCCAAGGCATTTGGGGCGTTCGCAGTTAGCATAAAAAAGATCAACAACAGAAATACAATATCTGTCATTGACGACATGCTAAACTCCGGATTAATCTTATTTCTTCCTTTCAATTTCATATCACCTTCTTAAACAGGTTCATTCAACAGGTCTAAAAATTCTACCGCATTTGCCTCCATCTTATGAACCACCTTATCGGTTCTGTTAACCAGGTGATTGTAACCCATATAAGCAATGATCCCCACTACAAGACCCGCCACTGTTGTGGTCATGGCAGTATATATACCAGAAGCAAGGGCACCCATTTCCGCTTGTCCCCCACTGCTCGCCATTTGATGGAATGCCAAAATCATACCAATAACAGTCCCCAGGAAACCAATCATGGGTGCTGCACCTGCCACTGTTGCCAGGATATTGACATTTTTCTCCAGTTTATAAACTTCAAGGGTTCCGGCATTTTCAATGGCAGTATTAATATCATCCAGGGGCTTGCCAATCCTGGACACTCCTTTTTCAGTAAGCCGGGCCACCGGGGAATTCGTCTGTGCACATAGTATTTTAGCCGCCTCCAGTTTACCATTCATTACATGGTCTCGGATTTGGTTCATAAAATTCTTATCTATCTGAGAAGCTGCCTTTATGGCCAGTAGTCTTTCAAAATAGATATAGAGTGCTACTGCCAACATGGCAAATAAAACCGAAATGATTACTATGCTACCCGTGCCCCCGTTGAAGATTAGATCAATAACAGAAAGTGTTTTTTCTTCTGAGATCACTTCCCCAGCTTGTGTCTCGTCCACAAGATCTTGGAATAAAATCATAAATTCTTTTCATTTAATGTTGCCCCTATAACGGGAGATTCCTTATAAAATTATGCAGCAAAGATAAAATCGCGCATTAATATAAATACAACGGCTCCGGCAAGGAATCCTGCAAAGGCAAGAACAGCAATTTTCCTCAGGTACCAGAAAAAGTCGATTTTCTCCATCCCCATAGCCACAACTCCTGCGGCAGAACCAATTATAAGCATGCTTCCTCCTGTTCCGGCAGAATATGCTATAAAATGCCATAAAGGGCTGTCCATAGGTTCTGAAAACATCCCCATACTTGCTGCTACCAAAGGAACATTGTCGATAACCGCAGATCCTATCCCTAGTAACATTACAACAATATCTGTATTAGGAATAGCCGTGTTAAGACTTTCAGCATAATGAAAGAGATAACCTAAGGATTCCAGAGCAGCAACTGCCAATAAGATCCCGAGAAAGAACAGAATACTTGGTAATTCAATCTTAGAGAGGGACTTGTGTACAGGGCTGTGGTGAGAAGCTGCGTCGCTTTCACCATCTACCGTGGTTATACTGATCTTGGAACTACTGTAGATCTCAGCGAAAGCGGCTACTAAAGCCAGGGAAAGCATCATCCCCACATAAGGTGGTAAATGGGTTATGGTCTTGAAAAAAGGAACAAATACTATAGCCCCCAGACCAAGGTAAAGCATGATAGGCCCATAAGGGGATTTAGATTTTTCAATTTCATGGACCTCAGTTTGGATATTTCCCTTAAAGGCTTTAAATCTCGAGGCAATAATGGTTGGTACCACCATACAAACTATTGAAGGAACTAATACGTTAAGCACAAGTTGAGAAGCAGACACTTTGTTAGCAATCCAGAGCATGGTGGTTGTTACGTCACCTATTGGAGACCAGGCACCCCCGGCATTAGCATTAATAATGATGAGACCGGCAAACCACAACCGTGTTTCGCGATCTTTTATCACTTTTTGCAAAATGGTAACTAAAACAATAGTCGCCGTTAGGTTGTCAATTATCGCTGATAATATAAAAGCCAGAATGGAAAAGAGCCAAAGTAATTTTCGTTTGCTCGTTGTTTTGATGTACCCCTTTATGGTAGCAAAACCGTCGAAATAGTCTATGATTTCCACAATGGTCATTGCCCCTAAAAGAAATACAAGGATCTCGGCAGTTTTTCCTAAATGATGCAGCAGTATTTCATCCAGGTGCGAGGGTTCCAGTTCCTTGAGTTCCGCATTAACCTCAAAAACCGGGAGATGGGCCAGCGCAATTATTGCCCATAAAATAGCCATCATGGCCAAAGCCGGAATCAGCTTGTCAATTTTGAGGTTATGTTCCAGGGTAATAGCAAGGTATCCTACAAGGAATACAATAATAATAATGGTCTCCATATTGGTTAGTTTAAACGAGTTGTTTTAATGCAATTTCAAAAGCAGTTCTACTAAGTTCCTTCTTAGATGCATTTTGTTTAAAGATATTCAAAATTGCTTTTCTAATGGTATCAGAGGTATCATTAAAGATCATTTCGTCTTCCATAGACACTCTTCGTTCCATAAAATAGGCAAATACTCTGGCCATCCCGCAATTAGAAACAAAATCGGGAATAAGGCTGATCCTTTCATCAGTGTACTCCATTATAGGGCCGAAGAATATCTCCTTATCTGCAAAAGGAACATTGGCCCCACAGGAGATCACCTCAAGTCCGGTATCGATCATTTGTGAAATCTGATCTTGATTTATCAACCTTGAAGCCGCACAGGGTGCAAATATTTCAGTTTGTAAACTCCATATCCGTTCATTCATTTCCTCAAATGGAATTAAAAGGTCAGCATCTGCAATCAGGGTATTGCCTTTTTTGTGCAGGTAAAACTTTTTAACCTCCTCAAAGCTAAAACCATCTTCCTTGATTACGCCGCCTACACGGTCTATAATACCAACAATTTTAGCGCCCATTTGCGACAAATAAAAGGCTGCCGCAGCACCTACATTCCCAAATCCCTGAACAACGGCCTTTTTTCCAATTACCGTGCCCCCAAAAATATCATAATAGTGTCTTATGGCCTCTGCTACCCCAAATCCGGTAATCATGTCGGCAACAGTATATTTGGAAATATCGGGAGAGTAGTGCGGATTCTCGAGTACTTTTTTAACCCCAAGTCTAAGTTGTCCTATTCGATTTATTTTATCTGCCTCTGTTGGCTTGAAATGCCCGTTAAAGACCCCTTCCTGTGGGTGCCATACCCCGGCCTCTTCGGTGATGGGAATTACCTCGTGAATCTCATCAACATTCAAATCTCCCCCGGTGCCATAATAGCTTTTGAGCAAAGGGGCAACGGCCTGGTACCACCTTTCGAGAACCCCTTTTTTCCTGGGGTCATT
>CBDUAW010000179.1:0-5660 GCA_965365215.1 uncultured Eudoraea sp.
AGCGCCTGCTACTACATGATAGGTTAGGATGTCAACCAGCAGTGCCTTTTCAGCATCCGTATCGAAGTCTGCCAGGCTGTGGTAATCGTCCCCAAGAATTTCTAAAACTGCTGCAAAAGCTTCGTTCGTTGGTGCAAATACCGTAAATGGACCTTCTCCACTTAGGGTTTCCACAAGGCCGGCATCTGCCTGTTGCAATGCCCCCACAAGAAGGCTAAGGTCGTCTGTTTCAACGGCCAGTTCTACGATCGTTTTTAAATTTAAAGCAGTTACAAAGTCGATAGCCGCCTGTGGTAACAACACTTTATCAATGGTATGTGCTACGCCGTTGGAGGCAGTGAAATCTGTAGCTGTGATATTAGCGTTTGTATCTGAGGCATCTCCGATAACGAAGGTGTCTCCGGAGGCGATAATTTCAAGATTATTATCTGCCAGCGCTGTTGCTACACTTCCTTCAACTAAATCTTCGGCAAAGACCTCTGCAGGAATTACATGGTAGAGAAGGATATCTTTTAATAACATCATTTCGGCCTCGGTGTCAAAATCTTCCAGGCTGTTATAATCGTCTCCTAGTACATCTAACAAGGCTACAAAGGCATCGTCAGTTGGAGCAAAGACCGTAAAAGGCCCTTCGCTGCTAAGTGTTTCTGCGAGTCCGGCTTTGATAACGGCCGCTTCCAAAACAGACAGGGTTTCCGTTTCTACCACAAGGTCTACCAGAGTTCCTTCTTCTTCCTCGTCATCATCATTATTAAGGGCATCTATAATGGCTTGTGGTAATAAAACTTTATCAATAACATGAACCACTCCATTACTTGCTTCCACATCTGGGATTATTACCTGTGCCGGGGTATCAGTTGCATCTTCAATAAATACTCCGCCTTCGAGGTCAACAGTAATTTTTTCTCCCTGTACGGTTTCAATTTCCTGGTCATTGCTAAGGTCTGAGGATTTTGCTGCCACTTCTGCCACTACATGGTACTTTAAGATGGTGGCCAGAACAGCTCTGTCCTCCTCATCGTCAAAATCTTCAAGACTGTCGTAATTCTCAAGGGCATTTAAAAGTGCTGTGAAGGCATCATTGGTTGGAGCAAAAACAGTAAAGGTCCCTTCTGCACTGAGGGTTCCTATCAAATCAGAATCTTCACTTTCATCGGCTTTTGCAAGTGCTGCCACAAGACTGGACAAGGCTTCTGTATTTTGTGCAGTTTGTACTATGGTGTTCTCAGTGTCCCTGGATGTTGCAGGGTTGTCATCTTCTTTATCACAGGCCAGTGCGAAGACACTGACCAGTAAAAGAAGCAATAGGTTTCTTAGTCGGAGTAATTTTTTCATAATAGGGTGTCTAATTTATAGTGTTTAAAAAATATGATTAAAAATTAAACTTTAATTATTCTATAATTTCATCAGTAGTTTAACAATTATCCAGTAAATGTTAATAGAAATTCATAAAACTCTAATAGTTAATCAATTATATAAGTGTTCTTTCAGTAGATACAAATGTTTTTATTAGTTGCTTATGTTTAACTATAATTATAATAAGTTTAACAAAAAAATCCAATCATATAAGTAATTGGCCATAGACACAAACAAAAAAGGCTGCGAATTCGCAGCCTTTTTATTCAATTTATCTGTAATAACCAACTAGTTATTAGTATCCGGTATCATCACTTTGTTCAATACATGGATTACTCCATTATCGGCCTGTACATCTACTGCGATAATTCCGATGTCAGTAGTCCCTGATCCATCTGTCACATCAGCAATATTGTCCCCTGTTCCCGGTAAGTTTATAGTGATATTATCTCCTTCCAGGGTAGCAGGCATAATCCCGTCTGTAAGATCACCTGATCGTACATTACCGTTCGCAACGTGGTGTTGAAGAACGGAGGTTAAGAGCGATTCATCAATGTCTGTTACAGCATCCCAGTCCATATTGCTATCTAAAAGTGCCTGAAAGGCAGCATCAGTTGGGGCGAAAACTGTAAATGGCCCATCGCCACTTAGTACACTTACGAAATCTGTTGCCGGTGTTCCATCTGTTAAGGCAGTAACAAGAGGAGCAAAGGTGGGATCTGCTACAGCAAATGTTACTACAGTAGGGACATCGATCACAGCATCTACAGCGTGAATGATTCCGTTAGTAGCAACGATATCTGCTGCTGCTACATTACTGATCCCATTTAAGGATACGCCGTTATCTGTATTTACATAAATACTGAGGTTATCACCATCGGCATTAGTTGCTGCGGTGTTCAGATATGAATTGGTTAACCCGGTTGAAACTGCAGCAGCACCAACAATCACGTGATTTGATAAGATTTGTGCCAGGTCGTTTCCGTTTGGATTGGTGAAAGCATTAAAAGCGCTGTTCACTGGAGCAAAGACGGTGAAGTCTGTGGTATCATCAGATAATAGATCAGTAAAAGTAGTGTTCCCTCCATCTGTCAGGGCGCCAACAAGTTCGCTTAGGTCACCATTAGCTACAGCGTGATCAACAATATTAGGTAAGCCAATAACTGCATCAACAATATGGACAACGCCGTTGGAAGCATCAATATCGGGGTTTGTTACATCAGCAACGCCATTAATGGTAACGCCATTTGCCGTGTCTATAAAAAGGCTTAAGGCATTTCCGCCCGCTCCAGCTGTTGAAGAAGAGCTCACATATCCGGTAGTTAAAGAGGAAGAGAAATTTTCTCCTGCTACCACATGGTTAAGCAATACCTGCGTTAATAGGTCAACCGGTACATCTTCCAGGCTGGCAAAGTTATTGGCCGTAAGAAAATCAGCAAAAGCATCGTTTGTAGGTGCGAAAACAGTAAATGGGCCGTCACCCTGCAAGGTACCTACTAAATTAGCAGCTTCCAGCGCAGCAACCAGGTTGCTCAGATCAGAGGTTGCAACCGCAAGGTCAACAATGTCCGGATCTGTATCCACCATAGGCTCTCCGTCATCATCATTTGAACAGGAAATAGCGAAGCTCAGCGCAAGGAAGAGGATTAAAGACTTAAATAGTTTTGAATTCGTTTTCATTTTGAAAATTTTAGGGTTATACTATTTTTGTTTAACAAAACTATTTAAAAAAGTAAACAAAAAAATAACTTTATAATATGATTAACACATGAAAATTAATCATTGACCACAAAAAATTTAATTAAATATCCTTTGGACAGAGCATTATTGAATAAATTACCTAGATTTTTGCGTATTTCTATGTTGTTCATTCTATGCCCAATAATACTAAACAGGATTAATAAGCCAAATAAAAAAGATCGCCAAAGACGATCTTTTTGTTTATGCAATATGTAAGCAGCGCTTAATTATTAGTATCGGGCAGCAAAACCTGGTCTACAAGATGAATTACTCCATTTTTTGCCTGAATATCTGCAACCACAACATCCGCACCGTCATTTCCCGCTCCATCGGTAATGGCTACGCCACCATCTGCCGTTGAAAAAGTGAGATTATCTCCCTCCAGAGTGGGTGCGGTACTATCGTCCGTGATATCTGTGGATCTTACATTGCCATTCAATACATGATGTAATAAAACACTTGTCAAAAGACCTTCTTCAATATCGTTAACGGTATTCCAGGCTGGGTTACTATCGAGCAAAGCATCAAAAGCTGTATCCGCAGGGGCAAAAACGGTAAAGGGCCCTGTTCCCGATAGGATATCGGCGAAATTCGTTCCAGGGGTAGCCGTAGTTAGTGCAGTGGTAAGTTGTTCAAAATTATCATCTGCAGTAACAAATGTTACTACGGTAGGCAAATCGATCACCGCATTCACCGTATGAATAACCCCATTAGATGCCGGGATATCCGCATCAATCACATCAGATACTCCATTAAATTCTACTCCAGCTCCGGAGGCATCGAAATAAAGAGCCAGGTTTGTTCCTGCCGTAGGTCCGTCTGCCAGCGTTTCAGTATAATTCTTGCCCAGGGCAATCAAAGTTGCCGATTCAATCCGGCTTCCAACCACATGATTCAACAAAATCTGCCTCAAAACATCTACCGGGACATCATCAATACTGGCGAAGCCTGCAGTAGCCAAAAAGGTATCAAAGGCCGCATTGGTAGGTGCCAACACCGTAAATGATCCACTGCCCTGTAAGGTAGTTACAAGATCTGCTCTTTCCAAAGCGGCCACCAGGTTAGACAGGTTTGGACTACCAATGGCAATATCGGCAATGGAGTCATTAGATTCGATAATCCCATCGTCATCATTGTTACAAGACCATAAGGTGAGACTAGTTACCAAGGCCAGGAAAATTGGTTTAAAGTTCAGGTACTTTTTCATGATAATTTTTTTAAAATTTTGAATAAAGTTGCAATAAATTTCCCTCCCTGCATTTGTAGGCGACAAATTTTAGGATAATTTTAATAATGCTGGGAGATAGTATTTCCCTTCTTCAAAATTAGCACTGATTAATCAATATGTTGCTCAATTACAGGCTGATACCTATTAATTTTCATCTTAACTGAAATAGCTTTTTTAATTTTCTTTTATTCTGTTAGGTTGTTGTTTAAGACGTTGTTAGCTATTTATACACCTGCCTTTTTTGTATTTTTGCAAATCATATAAGGAGATGAAAAAAGTAGTTGTTGGACTTTCAGGAGGCGTTGATTCGAGCGTTGCGGCGTACTTGCTAAAAGAGCAGGGATACGAAGTAATTGGCTTGTTTATGAAAAACTGGCACGATGATTCAGTGACCATTTCTCAGGAATGCCCCTGGTTGGAGGATAGCAATGATGCCCTTATTGTAGCCGAAAAATTGGGAATACCATTTCAGACAGTAGACCTTAGTGAGGAATACAAGGAACGGATCGTTGACTATATGTTCCGGGAATATGAAATGGGGCGGACTCCCAACCCTGATGTACTTTGTAACAGAGAGATAAAATTTGATGTCTTCCTTAAAATTGCACTTCAGTTAGGGGCAGATTATGTAGCTACCGGACATTATGCCCGGAAAGGTAGTTTTATAGATTCGGAATGGAAGGAGTATTTCAGATTGCTATCCGGGCTTGATGGAAATAAAGATCAATCGTATTTCTTATGTCAGCTATCCCAGGAACAGCTCGCAAAAACGCTTTTTCCTATCGGGGAATTGACAAAACCCGAAGTTCGCAAGATCGCTGCAGAGCAAAACCTTATCACTGCTGAAAAAAGAGATTCGCAAGGGCTCTGTTTTATTGGTAAAGTAAGGTTACCGGAATTTTTACAGCAAAAACTAAAACCAAAGAAAGGGGTAATAGTGGAGGTACCACCTAACGCCTCACACTACAGTAACGTGTTGCCAAAATTTTATAGTAAGGTATCCGAACTTGCCTTTAATGCCCAGAAACCTATTTACCATTTAAGTGATGGGAAAGTGGTAGGGGAACACCAGGGGGCCCACTATTTTACCAAGGGCCAGCGAAAAGGCCTCAATGTTGGCGGGACCAAGGAACCACTATTTGTCATTGAAACAGATGTGGATCAAAACGTTATTTTTACAGGGCAGGGGAAAACACATCCCGGACTATACCGTAAAACACTTTTTATTAAGGACAGGGAACTCCATTGGGTACGGCCAGATTTGGCTTTAGAAACAGATGCTACCATGGAAGTCATGGCGCGAATAAGGTATCGGCAGCCTTTGCAAAAAGCAACC